>JAGLYY010000456.1 GCA_023131935.1 Spirochaetales bacterium
ACAACAGTTGACAACCTGTTTTTTTCACTACAGCACTCGACTACTTGACACAAAAGGTGCAAATTTGTATAGTACCGGTTATCGACGCAGGGTAGAGCAGTTGGCAGCTCGTCGGGCTCATAACCCGGAGGTCGAAGGTTCGAGTCCTTCCCCTGCTAATAGGACTGAGGCACATGGTTGTCTCAGTCTTTTTTTTATATCAAGATACCTGCAGGAGGGAGATTTGTGCCGGTATTCTTTTTTTAACATGGTAATATCTTCTACGCACAGATTAAAAATCCAACTACAGGAAAATATCTAACTGCCCGCCGGTCCTTGCGCCACGTGATAGGTTTTCTTATCATTTAAATCGATGCTCACATTGGTTTTTTTAAGTATTAGGCGGTAATTTGCTTTACCGGCGATTATAACTTTACCTATCATTTATAGGAGGAAAATTAATTGAAAACTTTATTTAGACTATGTTTTGCTTTCTTCTTAGGAATTGGATTATGCCATACTGTAATTGCAGATGATGATTTTATTACTGTGCGAATTGCTACTTACAATGTGGAATTTAGTTCAAGGGCGACTGCGGAAGAGATTGGAAAGATGCTTGTGTCATACAATCTGGATATTATTGGTTTTACTGAGGCTCCCGGAGGTGATTGGATAGAGCGTGTTGGTAAAGTACTAGATATGAAATATAGTTATGTTGGTGAAATACCATCGGCAAATCACGAGGATAAATATAAAGCAATATTAAGTAAAACGCCCTTGGATAGTACTGAGGAATACCGCTTTGAGGTTGATTGGGGGTGGAATCCAGCCTCTGCTGTCAAAATAGTTACAATAATAGATGATGTCCCAATCACATTCTATTGTATTCATTTCTGTACTGCCGGTAGAACTAAAGGTCATGCCTATTTATTTGTCGATAATGTCTTGTTGAAGGATAAGAGTGAGCGAATAATTGTTGGGGGAGATTTTAATAACCAAATCGGTGAGAGGGGTATGAATAAATTTGAGGGAGCTGGAATGCGATTACTATGGTATGATCTAAATATTGATGCTTCCAAGCTGTCTACTTATATTCATTTTAACGAGCCTGATAATCCCGGGTACGTTATTGATCATATTCTTTATAATACTTCCTCTAGGGGATTGGTGATAGATGGGGGGATTATCGAATTAGTAAGGCCTTTGTCAGACCATAAACCCATCTGGGCTGAGATTCAGTTTCCTCAATAGATTGTGAAGTAACGGACAAGGTTTCAAGGAAAACGTGGACCCGAACGTTATTCCTTAACTGTCCAGTTTCAGATTTTTTAGATTGACTATGTTATTGCCTCAATGTAAATTAATACCAGTTTAAAATTAGAATGCTCCGGTAGTTAAATCGGAAATCCATGAAAGAAAGGATAAAGTAATGTATAAATTCCCGGAGGGTGTCTATACAGACATCAGATTAGAAGATGTTTTTGAAACGGCTATTACCGTAACCCTGGATGAAATTGATGAACTGACAGGGAATATGTTCAGATGTGGAAAGGGCAGTATGTTGATAGAAAAGTAACAAAAACAATCCTTTCAAGCAAAGGCACAAATCTTATTAAAAGCATCTGATGCTTTAAAGCTGAAGGTTCCTTATCCCGGTAAAATATCAGCAGATCATAAAGAGGAAAGATCTGTAGAGTCGGAATTATTAAATCAGAAGGAATTTGTTGAGGAAGCGGAAAGTCTTCTTGCCGAACTAAAAAAGAATCAGCCCGGATTCATTTTTTCCAATAAAATAAATTCAATAAAAAGAGAAATCTCTTTAACTAATGATGCCGGCCTTGATCTGAAGTATTCCGGTTCAAATCTGGATTTTGAATTATTGATCAAAGAGAAAGGTTCTCCAAATATTATGGATACCTTTACGGGATATCAAGGATTGAAATATGATCGAAATGAATTTCTCCGTTTTACAAACATGATTTGTAACGGATTTTCAAATAAGGTTGATTTTGAAGAGGGGGAATATCCGGTTTTCTTTTTATCCGGGGATATGTCTTATTATTCCAAGCTGATTGAATCTCTGCACGGTTTGTTGTTCGGAACAGGAAGCTCTCTATTTTCCGGAAAGCTCAATGAAAAACTGTTCGCTGATAATTTCACTGTATATCAAACCCGGAATAGAGAGGATGAGATCTTTTCCCCGTTTTTTGATGTTGAAGGTACTGTAAACAAAAACTTCAGGTATCCCCTTATTGAAAATGGTGTTATTCGCGCTCCGCTGACCGATAAAAAGACAGCTGTCAAATATTCCCTGCCCCATTCCGGAGCTTCCGCGGGTGAATACGATTCGGTTCCTACAATAGACACCGGGCATGTCAGGCTTAAGAAAACAGGGAAGACAATGAAGGAACTCCTTAACGGCCGGAAGGGGATATTTGTTATGATGGCAATGGGCGGAGATTTTACACCGGACGGACATTACGCATCTCCTGTTCAGATGGCATATCAATTTGACGGTGAGAATCTTATCGGAAAGCTCCCCGAACTTAAAATTTCCGGCAGTATGTGGGATATGTTCGGTAAAAACTTCCTTGGTGTTTCTGAAGATTCCATCACCACCATTGCCGATTTGAATATGACAGCCATGAAGATGAAAGTTTCCCTGCTCTGAAAGCAGAGGGGGGTGCTGCATGATAATGGTGAAGCGATCGATCTAGACGCACGCAAGCGGGCGTGGTGTGTCAAATAACATTATTCTAAACGGTTTTATAGTTTTTAGAGATTATATTGCTTCTGCTAGGTAATTTTCCATCGGGCCTCAATGGTATCCGCAGATAAATCAGCACCACATTCCCATTCTATAAAATACCCTCCATTTGAAACTTGTATAAAAGCGTTTTGGTTCTTCAAATCAGCAAATGCTTCATATTTTAAATATGGGCTGACATCAAAATTACCAATGCGGCCATCATCAGAAACTATCTTCAAAGTATAATTTGTCTGAGGTTGAACTTCTATTATTCCATCTCAAGTTCAACATATCTTAGCACACCAAATCTTGTGTGGCTATAATAAATCGAAATCTTGCATATCTCCTGTAGCAGAAGCTATCCGATTGTTTTTAGGGGGGTCAAGATACCGAATTCCAGGGGGTCTGTATTGCGATTACGTGGGGGTCAATGTCGTGAACATTGACGGTTGAAACTTCGAGGAGCCTTTGATTATTTACTATATATTATTAGCATATAGTCTCGTGGTGACATTTTATATACAAAATCATAGCTGTCCAAAATAATCATAGCAACTCCATTTGAAGGGATGAATCAGGTGGGCTACCGAATGGTTTATTGATCCACTCCCACAGACACCGTCGTGAAAACAAAAGCATGGGAATTATATTCATCAAGCTGTTGATTGTCCATTTGTGAGTCGATATGAATTTCAGATAACTCAATAGCAGGTATGAAATCATCGCTGTCCATATCTGGATGAGGATCGCATTCTTGCTGGTGCCCAGGAAGCTTTTTATTTTCAGATTCTGCTTCATGGTCTTGAAAAAGATTTCGATCTGCCAGCGATCTTTATATACCGCAGCCAGTGTTACGTGTCCCTGCCCACTTTGACATCACAATTTTTCCCAAACTGACATCATACGAAATTTGAAGAATTTTCCACATTGCGATCACAATCGGGATCATTAGGAATTTCCGAATAATAAGA
>JAGLYY010000457.1 GCA_023131935.1 Spirochaetales bacterium
AAGGTGTCTTACGATGTCTGCATCTTCGTAATCCACTTTGATCAGCCTTTCCCATACAGCAAACTTTTTTTCCTCATAACCCTCATTCTCAAAACACTCAGAAAGGGTCCTGAGAGCAAGCTTGTTCTCTCCAAATTCGAGGATCCGCTCACAAAGATATTCGACGATATTCCATTTGCGGTTGTCTGAGAAAATGTTAATAAGCATGATGATGTTGGAATCATCAACCAACTGTCGGCTTAAGGATATTATTCCTGCAATATAAAGCGCGATAATGCTATTTTTTGTGTGAGTTAAATGCTCATCGCAAAGTGTCTTGACCTCGTCCTCAGCACTTTCCTTCACTGTTTCTTCAATGATGGTATCCAGCTCCCGGAAGTTGTTGATAGTATAACTGTTGAGGGCGGCTCGAGTCCATTTTTCCTCATTTAACAGCTCTGTGATAACCTTTAGGCTCTTTTCAGACATTAAGATAGCTCCTGATTCAATTAATATACAAATCGTATATACTGTGATCCAGCTGTTTAATCATTGTCAGCACTTCATCAACCTTTTTCCTCGATTCCTTTGCGCTGACATAATGATCAATCAACCAGAAATACCTGTTCATTAACCTTGGCACAATATACTCCTGCCGTGCCTTTTCTGAATTTTCCTTCAGTTTTTGCTCGAGCAGAAAAATCGACTGCCTCAACTTTCCATACTCAAGGGGTTTAAGTTCCCTTTTTACTGTAAAAACCCCGTAAAGAACCCCATATACAGGGATCCATTCCGCGAGCTCCGGCTCTTTCAGCCCCCCCTCACGCAATCTTTGTATCAACCTCCGGATCAACATCGATTCAAGAAAGGCAAGATCAATTTTCTGAGGATTCAAGAAAAAAGCCTCCCGGAAAAAAACCTTGGCGGCTTTTACTTCTCCAATGAAAGCATAACAATCAGCAAGTTCCGCAAGTATCTCGGGATCCTCTTTCCTGAATCGACCGGCATGTTCAAGGTACTCAAGGGCCTGTTCATAGTTGCCCATCCCTTTGTAGCACCTTCCCAGTCGAAATAGCAGTTCAATATCCTGACCATCCTGCTGTAACCTGGAGTACTGGAACAAGCTCTGACCAAATACCCATTGTCTGACAGCGTACACGCATTGTTCAAAATTGTCTCCGATCCTGTCGAGAAAGCTTACAAAAACCTTCCATTCTTTGAAAAGGTATTCCCCCTTTTCAAAAGGATCACTGGTGGAGTTGTATCTGCTGAATCTGCCTGACCAGAACTGTGCGCACTTCAACGCGGAGAGTACTTCACGATGATCAAAATCAATAGAAAGCGCTTCTTCAAGATCCCGTTCTGCGTCAGAGAAGTCTCCTCCCCGGAAAAGACGATAAGCAGAACTGAGTAACGTGTTTATTGCCGCATTGTTCGCTGAAACTTGCTTCATCCCCTATAAAATTTCACTTCGATCATCATATTATACCATCTGGGAAATATTAGTCAATTGATAACAAGATAAGGATTTACCAGTGTATAACTTCGTTGCCTTTCGCCATCTTTTCTGCTACTAATAAGGTATGGAGTTTAGAAGAACACATTTGCTGGCACCTTCCATTCTCGCCGCAAACTTCGGTGCGATGGGACAGGCGGTAAGTCTCATTGAAACATCCGGAGCGGATTGGGTCCACCTGGATGTAATGGATGGCCAATTTGTACCGAATATAAGTTTTGGACCGAAAATGATAGCAGATCTTCGTCCATTGACTGATCTTGTTTTTGATACTCATCTTATGGTTTACAGGCCCGATCACCTTCTCAAAGCTTTTGCTGACGCAGGATCGGACTACATAACTATCCACCTGGAAGCGACAAATCATCCCCACCGTTCGATTCAAAACATCCATTCCATGGGAAAAAAGGCGGGGATCTCCATAGTACCATCTACCCCTGTTGATCATCTTACAGAACTGCTGCCCTCGGTTGATCTCGTTCTTATAATGACTGTTAACCCGGGATTCGGGGGACAGGAGCTTATCGAACATTCCTTGAAAAAAGTAAGCCGTCTTGTTGAATTGAGGAGAGCAGGGGAGTGGGATTTTCTTATCTCTGTTGATGGCGGGGTCAATAGAATCACCGCTCCTCTTGTGTGGAGTGCCGGAGCGGATATTCTGGTTGCCGGTTCCGCCTTTTTCCGGTCGGGGAACCCTGCAGAGGAGATTGCACTATTGAAAGGAATAGCGGATGATCGGTAAAAGATGTTTCAGTTCGGCTATACTGTAGTCGAAAATGAATTGAGGAGCTATACATTGAGAAAAACAATACTTTTTTCCCTGCTTTTCACTTTCCTCATCGCCTCCCTTGCCAGTCAAACCCCGCAGCTTGCTACAGGGCTCGAGGAATTTCGGTCCGGGAAGTACGATAAGGCCTTACTGGATTTCAGGGAGATAATTCTTGATAAAAATCTGGAAACCATTCATGGTGATGCCTATTTCTGGATCGCACAGTCCTACCTTGCCCTCGGGCAACTGGATGATGCAGAGAAGAACGTTGATTTCTTCATGATGAATTATCCAAATCATAGATCCTATCCTGAAGCGGTATATCAGAAGGGGAGGATTCTCTTCTTACAGAAAGAATATGACCAGTCAATCCAGGTGCTTTACCGTTTTTTAGAAGATTTTCCTGATAATCCTTTTCGGGCAAACAGTTACTTTTGGATAGCTGATTCCCTCTACAGCCTTGGGCATTTCGAGGACGCAAGGGTTATCTTTTCTATTGTTGTGGACAACTATCCCTCAAGTTACCGCGTTGAAGCGGCCAGGTACCGGATTGCTCTTCTCGATCAAAAAAACCGCGAACTCGAGCTTCAGAAACTCTTGAAACTAAGTAATGAGGAATATCTCTTTGCCCTTGAAGAGTTCCAGCGAAGGGAACGCACTTATGAGCAGGCGATCCTTTCCTACCAGCGGAAGCTCGCTTCTTTTTCCGCATTATCCTCTAACGAACAAATGCAAAGCCTCGCTGAGGAGATTGCCGCAAAGGACCAGCAGATTATGGAACTCCAAAGTCAGGTCAGCCTCCTCCGGAATCAGGTAAACCAACTTATCTCTCAACTTTCCGATTCCGGTACCGAGACCCTCCTGCTGGATTCTGAAACCGGAGAACTTTTAGACATGAAAACCAGGGCCCTCAAACTGGAACAATTCTATCTTGACTGGCTAGAAGAAAATATGGAGGAAGATTAGTGAAAAGGGTTTTATTAATCATCCTTTCCCTAATAGCAGTCTTTCCTCTGGGGTCCCTTGAAGTACAATCGGGAATTATTAAAATCATACTTCATGAAGATACCGGCAGGTTTTCCGCCTACGTAAAAGATAGCAGCTCAGGAGCAACCTACCAATCCTTCCTTCTAGATGATGATCCACGAACCACTGTTCTTATTATGCTTATAGGTAATTCCATCTACCGGATGGGTGAAAGTTCCGGTTTCGATCAATTTGTTGAGCAGACCGAAAAAGGGGCCAGGTTTATCTGGGCTTCCTCTTCCCTCAGGATAACCGAGGAGTTTACCTTCCTCCGTTCCTCCCCGGCAGCTGAAACTGATGGATTCAGCATTACTATTACCGTTGAAAATATCTCAGAAAGCGCAATTACCGTAGGTATCAATTATCTCCTCGATACCTATTTAGGAGAACGAGTTGGTTCCCATTTCATGACGAGTGGAAACCTTGCTATTAACCGTGAAACTGAGTATACAAATTCTGCCCCGGATTATTGGGTCAGCCCGAGTCAGGATAATACTGCCCTGGGATTTCTTGGAATGCTGAGAGGAGCGGGTATTACATCCCCCGACAGGGTCATCTTCGCAAATTGGAAACGACTCAATGAAACCCCCTGGACTTTTTCTGTGAACAGCAGCAGAAATTTCAACTACCTTCCCTATAGTATCAATGACTCTTCCGTGGCAATTTACTATAATCCTCAAATTCTGAAAAAGGGTGAGAAAAAGAGGGTTGTTCTTGCTTTCGGCGCAAGTTCATCAGATGGCTTTGCAGTCAGTTCGATTGCGGCATCCACAATCTTAAATGTACCGATTGATACATCCGGTGAAATGGGAGATACCCTAAAAGATCTGCTTCGAGCTGATTTGATTTCAGTGAAGGAACTGCTCTATAGAATAAATCAGAAGATAGCCTCTGGGGTGCCCTTAACCGAGGAGGAGTTAGCAGCTTTTGAACAAGCCCTCTCTATCCTTGAACAACGAAAATTGCATTATGAGTAAGGCATAGTAACAATATGGGAGATACCTTCTTTCGTACTGCCCACTCTCTGTTCCGCAGAGGAAAATACCCGGACCTCATCAGGCTTCTCGAACCTCAGGTTTTCCGTTTCCGGGAAAACTTTCAGTTTTATTATCTCCTCGGGATGGCATGCCTGTATACCCGGGATTTTGGCGGGGCGTTTTCCTACTTGAAAAGAGGCCTTTCCCTGAAACCACGGAATGTTGACACCCTTCTCGGCCTTGCTGTCATTCACCTGAAACGGGGACAAACAAGTGAGGCGATTCAGAATTGGTTCCAGGTCCTCGATATTGAACCAAATAACCGTTTCGCCTTAAGAGCTCTCAAAATTGTGCGGAAAAATATTGGACCTGAAAAACTTTCCGATATGATTTCCGAGGGAAAGATCAATCGTTTTATCCCAGGAAATTTCTATTTTCCCCTCATTCCGGTGGCCGTGATCTTCCTTTCAGTGGCAATACTCATCGGAGGCGGTGGATATTTGTATAAGTTATACCTCGATAATAAAATCCCTGTCAGGCCGGAAATTGCCAGCATACAAATTGATCCTGGTGAAAAAATCAGTACCCTCACCGGAGATTTTCGATATATCCTGACAGACAAACAGATAAAAAAAACCTTTTCCTCGATTCAGCGTGCTTTTCAGCAATATGATGACAGCCTGGCGCAAAAAGAGATAAATAAGATCAAATTTTCAAACGCTTCGGGGCATGTGAAATCAAAAGCTGAATTGCTGGAAGGCTTCTTAAAAACACCAGGTTTCACCGATCTGAAAACATCCTTTTCCTATGAAGAGGTCAGCAATGATCCCCTCCTTTATGAGAATTGTTATGTAATCTGGGAGGGCAGGGCAACAAACATCTTCATCAGTGAAACCGAAATTACCTTTGACCTGCTTGTGGGATATTCGGGCAAAGAGATTCTAAAAGGAATTGTACCTGTTTCTCTTCCCTTTGCCGCGGAGATTGATACCCTGCGTACCATGCGGATCCTCGGTAAGATTGTCATTGATGAAGGTACTCTGATGCTGACAGGTATCTCTATCCACCAACGCGGACTTTAAGGGCGGGCGAACTATTCATGCGGGCTGTAGTACAAAGGGTTTCAAATTGTTCAATTACCGTTGAAAAACGAATAACCGGATCTATCGACCGGGGCCTGCTTGTGTACCTCGGGGTGGGCAAGGATGATACCCGGACAGATGTACAGTATCTTGCCGATAAGATCCTCAATCTGCGCATTTTTGAAGATTCTGAAGGCAAGATGAATCTTTCTGTACAAGACCGGAAAGGCGGGATCCTCGTAGTCTCCCAATTCACCCTTCATGGTGATACCAGAAAGGGCAGACGCCCCTCGTATAATGACGCGGCCCTTCCGGAGATCGCAATACCCCTCTATGAATCCTTCCTGAATGAACTTAAACGTGGTGGTATTACACCGGAAAAGGGAGTTTTCGGGGCTTATATGGAGGTATCTTACACTAACACCGGACCTGTTACTATTCTCATTGATTCCAAGAAAAAGTTTTGATTATTCCCCGCAACCAAGATTCAGTCGCTAATTCTCTTTTGTTTGATCTCATTGGAATTTAAGAAATTTTGCCACTGAGATCACAGAGGGAAGAATGGAGTGGGGCTTTTGGTAAAATAACTGAGGCGGAACCATTGCTTCAGGGCACTATGACTTAACCCCTCTCCACTTTTCTCTGTGTGCTCTGTGGCCATCTTATCTTCAAACGAATAAGAATTTTTACTACAGAGAAAGGAATGATGTTTAATATATGAATAAGAATTTGCCGCCCGCTTGGGTCTTCGACCATCACTCAAAAGCGCAAAAAAAGGAAATATTGGTTTATGGTAACGGCTAACTCGAAGTGTATCTCAATCATACCAATTCATACCGGAGGCGACTAGGCTCTTCGCCTGTTTTCCCGGTTGACGGTTCACCAAAGAAGGGTAAATAATACTGGATTACCATCAACAGGAGGTGCATAATATGACTAACATCGGCAGACAAGGAGTGGTTATGAGAAATTACAGAGATCTGAAGCCGATATTGATAATCACAGTTTTTATGGTGTTATTTATTTCCGGATGTCAAACCAATAGGGATTCATTCATTGCAGTTGATACCCTAACACCTCTACAAGCTCTTAAAGATGGTCAATTCGAGGAGGCCCGGCTTTTAATAGAAAAAGGAGCTGATTTTAATGCGGTAGATAACGATGGGCGGACAGCCTTGATGTTTGCTCTCCAGAATAATCAAACAGAAATTGCCAGGCTCCTGATACAAAAAGGAGCAGATTTATATGCAGAAAATAATCATGGATGGACAGCCTTATTGTTCGCTCTCCGGTAT
>JAGLYY010000458.1 GCA_023131935.1 Spirochaetales bacterium
GAAAAGGACTTAAGTATGAATCGATTCCTCCACTACGCAAAGCTTTTAAAATTTCTGCATTAAGCACCCAACATTTTTCTTCAATCTTCATTACCCTTTCTGCATTTGATAACATTTTTTCTCCAGATACTTCCCCAGCACCATAGAAGTGATAATTACCAATGAAAGGGAGGTAATCAATCTGATGAGGGTAAACTTCACTCCCAAAAAAGATGCTTCAAATATGATCATCGGGATTCTGCAGATAGCAGCGGCCCCAAGATAGGTGAAAATCACACTCAGACCTGCCCCTTTCCTGAACAGGGAATATGCCACTGGAAATGCTACATACAATCCGCCAACCGTAGTACCCGCAAGGAGTATGCTCCAGATATACCCCCTGTAGCTGGAATCCTTACCAAGGTGCCTCTCTACAGTTTCTTTTTTTACCCAGACCTCAAAAAGACCTATCAGGATAAAAGCAATTGGAAGAATCTTCACCATCTCAAGGGCAAATGAAATGAAATTGTTGCCTATCTTTACTCCCGGTTCGAATCCAATGAAAAAAGAGATACTGATAAAGAGGAGGTACCCTGCTGCCAATAAAATTCTAACGATCTTAGGTGCAGTTTTCAAAACAACTCTCCAAAGAAAAAACCGGTAGTCAACGCGACGATAAGAGCAATTAACAGACTAATAAAGTTTCTGAGTATTGTCACTTTCGTGCCGAGGTACTCCTTTTCTATCGGAAAGGTCAGGACCCCAACCATCATCAAGGTAGTGGTGAAAGCTGATAAGACCATGTAAGTAACTCCCTTACTTAAAAGGATGCCGCATAATGGAAACGCAATAAAACCGGGCATGAAGATGATGGATCCAAAGAAAGAGGCAACGAGAATACCTAGATAGGAATTGTCATTGCCAAGGTACCTTGATATTGTTTCATCCGGCACCAGGAAGAGTACAATCGATACCAGAATTAACATGGCCAGGAAGGCGGGAATAATCTTTACAAATCTTTTGATGCTTATCTTAAGAGCACGAAAGGTTTTTTCTTTATTCGCAATAAAAGAAATGAGGAGCAATAGACCTGTAAAAGCATAGAGATAATACATGGTGTCTCTTTATACCATACTTTTTCCTTAAGCGGTGCCATTTTGACAATCGCTGCAATGTATAATTTCCATACTTGCTTGCGGATTGTCATCGGCGCCCGCTCACCGACCACTTTATTACCCATACGGTTCACACCCACATACACAACTACACTAGCGAACTGGGCGATCACCTGCCTCCGGGGCACGGAACCATCCCGCTGACCGCGGTTCTGAATCGTCTTCATACAACAGATTACAACGGCTGGCTGACTCTGGAACTGGATTACAACAAGGCACTTCAATCCGGCAAGCCGCGGGATGTCGCGCGAGACGCCCTAACCTTTGTCCATAAGGCCTGGATTAGTGCAGTGGAAACAGAAATAGAATACAGATAACACGCCTGTTTTATCCAGGTGAAGAATCCATTTCTTTTATCCATTCTGTAGGTGACTTTTTTTCATATTTCTTAAAAGTTTTGCTGAATGTATGGAGTTCCCTGAATCCACTATCGTAGGCAGCCAGAGAACAGCTCATATTCTTATTATAGAGACATTCCTTCGAGTGTTCAATTCGTATACGGTTTAAATAATGCAGAGGGGTCTCGCTGGTATGTTTTTTAAAAATCCTACTGAAATAGGTATATGAAAGTCCTGCTTCCCGGCAGACATCTGTTATGGTTAATTCGGGAGACCGGAATTCCTTCCTCATATATTGAATTGCAGCTTCAGTGTTTCGCCAGTTAGTAGAAGAAATGTTTTCAAAAGGCGTGGTGTTGTCGCTATTGCGGATGTATAAACCGATTATTTCTGTCATAGCTCCGGAAATAATTATTTCATAAGCTTCCTTTTTGTCCTTCCATTCTCTGTACATAAAATAAAATTTATCGGTAACTTTCTTCTGAATTTCAGATGGTATTTCCAGCACCATGGGAAGATAATTAATTCTTCTGTCGACCGGTATTATATTAAAATGTATCACAAGCATGATTAACTGTTCGCCATAAGCAGGATCGACGATATGAACGATGTTCGGTGGTATAAGCAGGATATTGCCAGGGCTTATATGATAGAGCTTTGAATCTATTCTGAAATTCCATTTGCCGGCAGCAATGTAATGAAAAACATATTCCGTATCGATAAATGATCCCTTGAGAGATTTCCCCTCATTTATTTTTATTTTTTTTATCATCGGGAGATTCATCGGTTCTTCCTATATTTTCAAATTTAATAAAAATGGGCAAACAATAATATAATTAGCTAAATACATCCAAATCATACGACAGTATACTTATCTTAAAGATAGAAAACAATATGGAGGA
>JAGLYY010000459.1 GCA_023131935.1 Spirochaetales bacterium
ATGCAACAGATAATCTTTAATTCTCCCGGTAAGGTTTCGGTCCGGCAAATAGAGGATCATTTCGAGCTGATGGAAGATGATATCCTCCTTGAAACGGAGTTCAGTATTGTAAGTGCAGGAACGGAGCTTGCCATTCTTAGTGGCGGAGAGTCCTGGGCGACATTGCCATATGTGCCTGGCTATGGATCTGTAGGCATTGTTGCAGAGACAGGAAGCAAGGTAAGGAATATTTATCCGGGTGACCGTGTTTTTACCTATGGGAAACATGCTTCCCATTCGCTTGCCAAAACCGTTGCCATGCCAGTGCCTAAAAACCTGAATCCGAAGAGAGCGGTTTTCTTGCGCATGGCCGCAGTTTCGATAACCTCTCTTCGTTGTTCGCAGGCAGAGCTGGGCGATTATGTTACTGTTTTTGGAATGGGACTTGTCGGAAACCTGGCTGCTCAGCTTTTTTCCCTTTCCGGTTGTGAGGTTATTGCTGTTGACAGATCAAAATCGCGGCTTGAGAAGGCACGAAAATGTGGAATCAGATATACTATTGATGCTTCACCAGATATAAAGGAAGAAGTACATCAGATTACAGGAGGAGAGATGTGCAGAACAGTTGTTGATGCTACGGGCATTCCGGCTGTTGCTGTTAATGCGGCAGATTACGCCTGCGCGGGGGGAGAACTCATTCTGCTTGGCAGTCCACGTGGAAGGTATGAGACCGATATTACCCCATTCCTTAATAAATCCCATCTCTGGTCCCGGGGGTGTATTACCATAAAAGGCGCACATGAGTGGCGCTATCCAATTAGAAAAGATAAGCATAGATTTTTTAAACATTCAATTGAACGGAATTTAGAACAGCTCATTACGCTTATCTCAGATGGCAGATTATATGTGGATGAACTTCTTACCCATGAGGTTTCTCCTGGTGAGTGTTATGTGATATATGATGGGATCAAAAATAATCAGGATGATTATCTTGGTGTTGTATTCAACTGGAAAAGAAAATGAGAAATATAATGGATAAACTAAAAATTGCTTTTATTGGTACAGGTTGGATATCCGACTGGTACCATAAAGCTCTTAGCAGATGCAATACATTCGAAATTGTAGGCGCTGCCGGAAATCCTTCTCCGGAGGGTCGGGAACATCATAGAAAAAAATGTAATGCATGGAATATCAAAGCTTATACTTCCATGGAACAGATACTTCAGGACCAGGAAGTTGACGCGGTTGCAATTTTATCTCCAACTCATCTCCATTATGAGCAGACAATGGCGGCTCTCGGGGCCGGAAAGCATGTTCTTGTTGAAAAGCCGGTATCTCTTTCCCGGGAGGAGATCGATATTCTGGAAGCCGAATCAAAAAAAACAGGCCTCCTGATTTTTCCCGGTCACAATTTTGTATATAGGCCAGTCATTTGGAGGGCAAAGTCGATTATAAAATCCGGAAAACTGGGTGTCATCTCTTATGCAAGTTTCAGGTCTGTAAAGCTTCTTGACAAATCGATATCAGAAGGCTGGAGAAAGAGTCGAAAACTGGCAGGAGGCGGAGCTATGATGGATAGTGGAACCCATCTTGTGTATCAGTCCCTTTTTCTCCTTGGAAAACCCCAAAAGTTATCCTCATTTATAGCGCGGAAACACTGCACCCAGATGGATTGTGAGGATATTTGTCAGATATCTGTCTGCTACCCTGATGGTTTAATAGGTCAGATAACACAGTCTTGGGCTTCTGCTGATTCTGAATCCTCAGAAATCCGAATACAGGGAGATAAAGGCAGCATTGTGATATCCGACTCGCTCTACTTAAATGGAAAGGAAATTGAAAAAGATGCATCTTATGGGGATTCTTTTTATCACACTATCTGTGCATTTGCTGAAGCGATAAAGTCCAGCGTCGATCCCCTCTCCACACTTGCTGATGCAGGGACAACACTTGAGATTGTGTATAAAGCTTATGAATCCGCGGAGAAAGGCAAAGTTATCGTGCTGTAATTATTACTATGAGATTTTATGATTTTTAAATATGATGGTTTATTGTAATTAATATTGGAGGTGTTTTTATGGCTGAACAATTAATTGGAGAGCTAAAATCCAGTCCGGTGGTGAGTCGATGTTCCACCAATCCTGTCTTGTCCGCAAAAGATATTCCATACCCATCCGCATTGATATTCAATGCCGGAGTTACAAAGTTTCATAACAGATATGTGATGACCTTTACCAATGATTATGGCTCCCTGAAAGATGAACGAATTGAAGGCACAAATATTGGTCTCGCATACAGTAATGACGGCGAAAAGTGGGATGTCCAACCTGAACCTTGTTTCAAGCTTGAAACCGATGAGCTTACAAGGGCTTACGATCCACGCCTTACCATGATAGAAGACCGATGCTATATGTGTTTCGCAGTTCATTCCAGGCATGGCATCAGATGCGGTATAGCTGTTACGGATAATTTTATCAATTTCGAATTTGTCAGCCTTTCGGTTCCTGATAACCGGAATATCGTATTGTTCCCCGAAAAGATAAACAACATGTATTTTCGGCTTGAACGCCCTTTTCCTGTTTATGGACGTAACGAAGTGGAGCGGTTTGATATATGGATTTCGGAATCACCCGATTTACGGTACTGGGGCAACTCAGATCTATTACTCGGAGTTGAAGATGTTCCATTTTCAAATCTAAAGATCGGGCCAGGAGCCCCTCCGATAAAAACTGAAAAGGGCTGGCTTACGACTTTTCACGCTGTCGATCTTGATCCTTCACGGGGAAAAAACGGCTGGGAAGATATCTGGAACAAGCGTTACACAGCCGGCATCATGCTGCTGGATCTTGAAAATCCCAGAAAAATAATCGGTTTATATGATCAGCCCCTAATTGTACCGGAAACTTCATACGAAACCGGGGGCTGCTATAGAAACGATGTTATTTTTCCCACGGGAATGATTCTGGAAAATACAGGAGAGGTAAAGATATATTATGGAGCTGGTGATACGACGATATGTCTTGCCCTCGCTGATGTCAATGATCTTATATCCCTGTGTCTGAACGGCAATACTCTCTGAGTTCTGCCGTTTTTTATTTTGGCTGGAGTTAATTATGTAATGTCGCTGTTCGACAGTCCTGCAGGACCATGGTGAGATAAGAATATCTCATTTATTTCCAGAAATTTTGAATGGGAACAGGAAAGAATCAATGTTTCTACACCTCCCATTTCTATTAAAAATGGCGATAAAGAAAAGCATCTTCTTTTTTTATCATGGCGCTGAAGAGAAAATGATAGATAAAAAGCTTACTGAGTAACGTTTTGTCCGTTCTTTTATTAGCCAGGTAATCTGAGTGAGAGAATATAATTATTAAAGAAGGGATAATAGAGGAGGCAGTATACTTCTTTATAAGTACCTTTGCTCTCTTACGCGCTAATTAGGGGACTTAAGTGATCAACAAAAATGTCCTAAGGATACATCGAAAGATACGGGGTAAAGCATGACCTATAACTAGGCAGATGCCGCTCCTAGAGACGCCGGAGTTATCGTAAATATAGACATCATGATGTTTCTATGAATAGAGTTATAGAGAAAATTGCTGAGGTTTAGTTCCATTTTGACAATCGCTGTAATGTATAATATCATTATTGGATCTGCCATTGCCGGCCTCATCTGCTACAGGACCCTTGCCCTGCCAAATATGAAACCCCTGACCAAAGAAGAAATCGAATTATGCCGCGGGATCGTCGAAAAAGGAAAGGGGTACCCCCGGATGCATGGGCGAGCAGCAATCCGACCACAAAATCTTTGATTTTGTGGTCGGAGGCGACCAGCCCCTGGATGTGCAGGCACGCGGAAAAGACCGGAAAATGCGCCTGCCTGCCCTGCGATAAACTGGACCGGGAAAGAAATAAGGTTCCCGGAAATTAAGGTTTCTTCCAACACACCAATTAGCTAATGAATCTTTGAAGAAAGTTATTCCAAACAACGGATATGGACAGCGAAGTAAGAGCCTTCGGCTCGTTCCAGTGGGA
>JAGLYY010000046.1 GCA_023131935.1 Spirochaetales bacterium
AGGAACACCGGATTACCGGTAAAATACTCATCTACAGCCTTTCTTGCACCGGTAAAATGACCGTAGTCATCGATAATGAGGATACCACCTTCCGGAACACGGGGATAAAGGGTCTGCAACTCTTTTTTTGTGGATTCATACCAATCGGTATCGAGGCGTAAAAGAGCTATTTGATCCGGAGTGTTTTTTCCCAGGGTCTCAAGAACATCCCCCTCAACACAGGTAAAAAGTTCCTCGGGATAACCGGTAGAAAGAAGATTTCCTTTCACCTCATCAAGGCCGGAACTCCAGGGACCAAAGTTATTCTTAACCCCCCGCAGGTCCTCCTCCCATTTATCCAGGACCCGCCTCTCATTCGAGGCGATACGGTCATCCTCGGTGGGGGCGGTCATTCCACTGAAAGTATCGTAAAGGTAAATTCTGCGCAGAGGATACTTATACCGGAGCAGTGTATGGGCCATGAGCATACAGGAACCACCCTTCCAGACCCCGCATTCCACAAGGTCTCCGGGAAGATTTTCTTCTGCTGCGTAACGCACTGCCTGGAAAAGAGCATATCCCCGCTCAACCCCTGTCATGGTAAAGGGGCTGATTTTTTCCCATATCTCAAGGAATTCATCCTCCATGTCAATCCTGAACTGCTCAGGTGGAATGACGCCGAATCCCTTTTCCCTGAGATATTCCGCGATTTCCCGGTCGGTTTTCATTCAGCCTGCTCCTTCGATTCCAGCATCTTCAGGAATTCTTCCTCTGAAACAACAGGTACTCCGAGGGCTTCCGCCTTCGAGCGTTTACCCCCTCCCCCCGATCCGGCAAGGAGATTGGTAGTTTTCGAGGTTACCGCAGTAACAATCCTGCCTCCCCGGAGGCGGATTTCCTCCATAGCTTTTTCTCTGGGGGAAAAATGTTCAAAACTACCGGTTACACACCAGGCCTGGCCGGTGAAGATCTGCGGGGCTTCATTTTCATCCCCCGGGTCTTCCACCTTGAAGGAGAGCCCCGCGGTTTTCAAAGCTGCTATTTGGGCGCGGAGTTCAGGACGACCCATCTCCTCGATAATACGGGCGGCTGTCTTCTCTCCAATTCCCGGGATCCCGACAAGTCTCTCCACATCTTCTGAATCGGCGATCCTGTAGAGTTCTTCAATATCTTCAACTCCATGAGTAATCAGGAGTTCACATACCTTTGGCCCGAGTTCCGGAATCCCTAAAGAGGCAAGGACCTGCTGAAAACTCCTGCCCCGGCTCTTCTCAACCCCCTGCTTGATGATGTTGATCTTTTTCTCCCCAAAGCCGGGCAGGTCCGCGAGGAGAGAATAATCACAAGTATAGATATCCTGAATGTCTGTAATCATTCCGCGCTTGAGCAGAAAATCAATAGTTTCGGGGCCGAAACCCTCAATATCCATCTGCCCCCGGGCCACAAAAAAGGTCAGCCTTCCCCGTACCTGCTCGGGACATTCCCGGTTTGGGCAAAAATGATGCGCTCCGCGAAGATTAAGGGGGGAACCGCAACTCGGACAGGTTTGCGGCATCTTCCACATCGCCCCCCCTTCTGCCTTTTCAATGACCCTTTCGACTGCGGGGATAACATCTCCCCTTTTTGAGACAGTGACATCATCACCTATGGAGAGTTCCAGGATTTGAATATACTCCTGGTTGTGAAGGGTTACATTCTGAATAGTCGATCCCCCGATAAGAACCGGTTCTACCCGTGCGACAGGGGTAATCCGTCCTGTCCTCCCTACCTGGATATCTATCCCCTTTACCCTGGTTTCCCCTTCGGGGGATTCAAATTTATACGCGATAGCCCACCGGGGATGGTGACCGGTATATCCGAGAATTTCCCGTACAGGAAGTTCATTCACCTTAATGACAAGACCATCTATTTCGTAGGGAAGGTTTTCCCTATCCATTGTGGATTTATCGATAAATGATTCCAATTCATCGAAAGTCCCTGAATGGATCCCCTCAAGACTCTTCGGAAGGGTGTGGGACCCCGCGAAAAAGATCCCGACTCTCCGGTTTAATTTGAATCCCAGGGAGATCAGACGGCTTAAAATTTCTTCGTGGGTTTCAGGTTGTTCCTGAAAAAATCCCTCGTATACAAAAATATCCAGAGGTACCCGGGCAACGTCGGAGCTCTTTACCCGGCGGAGTGTACCGGCAGCCAGGTTTCTGGGATTCGCGTAGGGAGTTTCCAGAGAACGGTTTAGTTTTTCAAACCGCTCCTTTTGCAGATAGATTTCCCCCCGAACAGCGAGGGTAATGGGTTCCCTCAATCGCAGGGGTACCGAACCGATGGTCCGTACGTTTGCAGTAACATCATTTCCAACCGATCCGTTACCCCGGGTAACAGCCCGGTGAAGCCGGCCATGCTCATAGTAGAGTACGATAGAGACTCCATCGATCTTTTCTTCGACAATGAATGAAAGGTCCCTGCCGGCAGCCTTCCGGTTTTTTTCCATCCAGGTAAGAATCTCCCCAGTGTTATATCCTTTATCCAGGCTTAATACCGGGATAGTGTGTTTAACTTCGGGAAGATCCGTTGTGAGATCTGATCCCACCCGGGATGTGGGAGAATCATTCAATTTCAATTCCGGATGATTAATCTCGAGGGAAAGAAGACGATTGAAAAGACGGTCATACTCAGTATCGGTTGCCGTCGGCTGTCCGAGAACATAATATTCATACTGGTAGGTTAATAACGCTTTAGAGAGTTCCTCTATCTCTTTGACAATCTTTTTGCTGTCCATTCTACCCCCTTCCGTGTATATCCTAACAGCAGAAGGGGATTGAAGGAAGGGCGTTTATTGGGCAGTTTATTGGGGAGACCGGATAAAGGCATCCCTGTAACCCCGGTCTCTCAGAGTCAGGAGCAGTGCTCCCCCCTCATCGGAGTTCAAGGGTCCAAGGAGGACCTTGTAATGATCCATTTCCGAAAACACGGTCACTGGAAAAACGAGTCCGAGACCTTCGGCCACCTCTCTGGCGGTTCTCTCTTCGGAGTACACCCCAAGCTGCAGGTAGTATCCGGCAGTTTCAAGCCGCTCAGTAACAATCACTTCACCCCGTCTGACCGGATCGGTCTTGACGGTGATTACTTTCGGCTTTGATGGGGTTTCTTCTGTAACAGCTATCGCGTCAGGTTGCGGCGGCCGTTCTTCCGCGGGCTGGAGGGAGATATCGACATCTCCCGCGGGGGAAATCACTTCGGTAACAGGTGCTTCCTCTTCTCTCGTGAGCTCCACGGGCTCTTCATCAGTTGTAATTGGAATCTTTGGCTCGGCGAAATAGGAGATTTCCGTATCCTGTTCTTCGGGGGAGACGGAGTAAAGCGTTACAGCCTCAGGGGGTTCAATATCGCCAGGCTGTACAGGCAAAACATCAACAACTGCCGGGGCTTCCGATTCCTCCCTAGATGCCAAAGGGAAACTCTCGGCTCCAGGCTGTTCTATTCCCGATTCCGAAAGATCGGGAACAGAAAGATCGATTTGTGTAATAGTCTCAGCCAGCCCTTCTGAATGGGCAAGTTCTATAATTACAGGCCTGTCAGTATCTTCAGGCAATACGGGCAGGGCATCGACAACGGGAATCTTCTCCTCCACTTCCGATGCGGCAGGTAAGAGGGAAATTACCGGTTCTTCCTGTGCTTGCTCGGGTACCTTTTCCTCAGGAAGGGGCTCTTCAACTATTTCCTCTTCAATCTCTTCTTCGACAACCTCTTCAGGGGGTGTTGTTTCCGGGAGTTCTTCTTTCTCTTTTGGTTTACCCTCTTTCTCAGGTTTTACTAGATCTTGTAGATCCGGTAGATCTGGTTTTATAGGGGTCTCTTCCGCTTCCGCTATGATAACTTCTTCCTCCGGTTCAACAGGAATTATCTCCTCCATCATCGCAGTAAGAGCTTCAGATTCCAGTATGCGCCTGGTCTTGAGAAGGTCTGAAGCGTTTGGATCTCCAACAATAGCCGCCGGATTGATATCGGGGTCAGGGGAATAGGGAAAATCACTCATGGCTGATTGAGAGTCAGTCGATCCATTCCCCGCGAGAGTCACTCTGGCCCTGACAACCTCAGTGGGAGAGATCCCCAGGGCTTCTGCTGCCTGTATCGAGACAAGAAGGAAAAGGGACGGGTCTTCCAGCCGGGCGACAACAATAATATCAGCTTTCTTACCATTCTCCAGGTTTTCAACCCGGATCAGGGTATTCACCGGGAAGGAATTCGATGCGCCATATAAACCGTCAGTGGGAAACTCTCCGTACCTGGACATGGCGGTAGTCCCTTCCCATACCTGATCACCGGCAAAAACGACAGTTGCCGCGAAAAAGAGGAATACCCACAATAGTATTCGCTTCATAGACAGACTCCTGTCACTATGATCGGAGAAAAATCAACTGAAAGCAAGCGGAATCTCCTTAAGCTCCTTAAGGAGAGTGCCGTGCTGACAAAACATCATTTGCCACAAGTTCCCCCACAGCATAGGATTTATCGAAAGGGGTCCCCTCCTCTTCTGAAGTACTTCTGGTCCCTCCGGATAAAAGCAGATCACCGATGGTTTCAAAGAACCGGTATTCCACTTTATCCAGAAAAATGATCCCCCCTTCTGTCTCTAAGAACAGCTCCAGCTCAAGAAGAAGATCCGCCCCTCCCGATTTTGCAAGAATCAGGGAATCCCGCTCGGGAAAAGGGAAAGTCCGATTCTCATCATAGGCGTTAAAGACGATAAACCCCGAATCAAAAAACAGGGCCATAATCCCCTCCTCTACTGCAGATATCAAGTTCAGAGCCTCCGGGTGCTCCTCTAAATCAATACCAGGAAAGGTGGTGTATATCATCACCGTCTCAGCCACAACCGGGAAACCAAATAATATCAGGCAGAGAGCTGTCAGCAGGTTTCTCTTCATAATATACCTCTTTTTTCCTCTATCGGCAGGGAAATGGCAATAGGATAGGCTATT
>JAGLYY010000460.1 GCA_023131935.1 Spirochaetales bacterium
CTCTTTCTGCCTGGCTATTCTCTTTCTAACCGGGATTATTCAAATCTGGCACATTTATCTGATCCTGCTGATCAGAGCAATTGGTGAAACTTTTCATAAAACATCGATGTTATCATCAACATCACTTATGGTACCGGACAATCAACTCACAAGGGTAGCAGGCATGAACCAGACATTAAGTGGCTTGATTATGTTTATTACTCCACCTCTTGGCGGGTTGCTTATAAAATTGAGTTCATTTGAAGTCATAATGTTTCTTGATGTGTGCGGGGCATTAATTGCTGTTATTCCCCTGATGTTTATAAGAATCCCTCAACCAGTGATTCAGAAGAAATCGGCTGATCAGAGCGGAATAATCCAGCTCTTCAAAGATATCATTGATGGTTTAAAGTATATAAAGAACTGGGCCGGGGCTACCAGTATGCTTATTATTTCTACAATGATAAATTTTATTATCCGGCCTGTGTTTTTATTGGTAGCAATATTTGTTACTACCCATTTCATGGGTGATGAAATACAATTTGGTTTTATTGGAGCAGCTATGGGATTTGGATTCATGTCAGGTGGAATAGTATTAATTATCTGGCAGGGATTTAAAAGGAAAATGTTTACATCGCTTATGGGAATAATGGGAGCAGGTATTGCTGTTTTGATCTCGGGAATATTAACGACTTCACAATTTATCCCTGCCTTGTTCTGTTTTTTTGCAGCCAGCTTTATGATGCCGTTCTGCATGGGGCCGATACAGTCATTAGTTCAGGGTTCTGTAAGACCTGATTTTCAGGGACGCGTATTTTCAATAATGACAAGCGTTTCTACAATAATATCTCCTATTAGCCTGGCCTTAGCTGGGCTGATTTTCGATAAATACACTCCACAAGCCTGGTACTTCTGGGGAGGTATATCAGCAATAATAATCGGCATTGTCGGCTGTCTTTTAAAAGTTGTCAGAAACCTGGGAGTCCCAACTAAATAGCCTCATCTCTGCTCTCTTCGCGAGCCCGTGTGAGACGCAGCCGGACAGCCGCGAAATTCCTTCATGTGAGTGCTTAAGAAGCTGGTAGAGATCTTTATTACAAAAGAAAGCTGTCACATACAGCTGGTGCCAAAAGGAAGATAGGACGCCTTTGAGCAGAAATGCCAGTGACAGGAAGAGCTTTTCAGAAAAGGTGAAAGATTTCCGGAAGCAATTTGATCAGTCGCCGATGGTGAAATAACATATTGATCCCGTAGGGAGCGAAGCGGCGCAATTTGGGTGAGCAACGAAGGAGCAAACCTTAAACCCGCTGTTAGGCACTGTGCCTATTTTAATTAAAAATAAAAAAATATGAAATTGTTGTACTAATTAGTGTTAGTAATAATCCAACAATACTACCAATTGGAAAAGATAACACTATATGCTTTTTCATGGATTTCCAATTTAAGGTTTCAGGTATTTTTAAGAACCTTGGTCTCCATACTACTAATATCAGATAATCCATCACGATTGTATCATAAAGTAAAAGGATATAATAATAAACGTAATTTACAAAGAATAGAGATAAAAATGTTATTTTGATATTATTAAGTTTCAGTCCAAAATAATTTGATATTATTTGTAATCCAATTATCCAATTAGAATAGTTAACATAGCAAAAATACCGCTTATTTGTATTTTCTTTTTCAATAAACCATCTTTATTTCTTGATGTCCAAACAATACCAGTTCGAAATACAATAATATAAAATATATTTGCAATAAAGATTCCGATTAAACTCCATAATACCAAATACAAAAAAACATCATAAATATCCATATTAGCTCCTACTTATTTACTTTTTTTAGTATGGCGCTTAACTACATCTTAGCCGAATTTCACTTCTGACCTTCTCAATTCATCAATATTATATTACCCTGAACATCATCCATCAATGACCTATCCTGCATAAGTTCTGTCATTTCGCGCAAAAATGGAAAAACCATCCCGGAATTGACAAAAACTGAATACACGCTATCATGATCCTATGCGGAAAGGAATATACAAAGCCCCGATCGAGGTCTCCGTGTCAGTTCTATCACAGTGGGTCCGCTATCTTTCCTTTCTGAAAGTTGATATAGACAGGCTTTTTTGGTCCGTTGGTGTTGATCCTGTCAGCTTGAAAGGAATATTGCCATCAAGGATGAAGCCGCCCGGGTTACGAACGATCCGTATTTTGGCTTGCACATGGGAGAGTTCGCCGGTATTGTTTGGTCAAAAGCATAATTATATTACGCTGGATTCAAGCATAGTAATTATGCCCGTCCTGGCTCCCAACGTAAGTTTGCTGGAGCATTTTGAAAACTATGCAACGAATTTTCTTTCCGGGATTGAGGAAATCAATAATATTACCCGCGCGGTAACAAAACAAATCCTTTCGCATTTGGACAGTAAAACACTTACCATTGGAAGCATAGCCAAAGAAATGTCAATAAGCGTCAGGACCCTCCAAAACCGCCTGAAAAGCGAGGGGAAAGTATTCAGCGAATTACTTCAGGAAACAAGAGAGCAACTCGCAAAAAAATGCTCGCGTGAGAATTATACCGTAGAAGATATTACCTTTTTACTAGGTTTTTCCGAGCCAAGTGTTTTCAGAAAAGCCTTTAAGAAATGGACAGGAAGTACCCCTAAAGAGTATAGGGAAATATCGCTTGCCAATGACAAACATCGATAGAACCGGCCAAAAGTCCCGAACAAACAGCTAATCCTTCTTTACCTCCTATTCGAGACATTGCAAAGCGATACAACTTTTTCTATAATTTAAAAAATGAAGATGAAGGTAGCTCTTCTTAACGACTCTTATGAACCAATTATTGATGGTGTCGGCATGGTTGTTAAAAATTATGCCTATTGGCTGAATAAGAGGTATGGTACAGCCTACGTCATTGCGCCTCATGTACCGGGATACAAAGATGGTAATGAGATTCCCGTTGTACGATACAAATCCTTCGAAGTTCCAAAGCGTCCTCCTTACAGATTCGGGATACCAGCCCTTGATATCCCGATTTTAGAAAAACTAAGTCATACTCATTTCGATCTTATTCATTCACACTGTCCATTTGCTACGGGTCAACTTGCAAGTTTGATGAAACTGCGACGGGATATTCCACATATTACTACATTTCATTCAAAATACCGGGAGGATTTTAAGAGGATTTTGAAATCCAATACCCTCTCAGAAGTAGCTGTCCAGGTATTTCTTCCGCACTATAATCTAGCAGACTTTGTCTGGGTTCCCAATGAGTCTACTGGATATACACTCCGGGAGTACGGATATAAAGGGGATTTTGAAGTTTGGCCCAACGGTACAGACCTCGCTATACCCTCACCCAAAGAGTTTGAATACCTCAGGGAAGAAGGGCTGAAGAAATTCGAAGCTACTGAAACACTGTTTACCTTTCTCTTCGTCGGACAACACATCTGGGAAAAAAATACCCGCCTAATCATTGAAGCCTTAAGTCTGCTCAAAGAACGGGAAATTCCCTTCAGAATGGTGTTCGTTGGAAGTGGTTATGCAAAAAAGGAGATGGAGATACTTGTAACAGGACTTAAATTGAAAGACAGAGTACATTTCCTTGGACAGTTGACAGACAGAGAGGAAATTAAAGCCGTCTTCGCCGCAGCCGATCTTTTTCTATTCCCCTCTCTCTATGATACTTCAGGTATAGTCATTCAAGAAGCCGCGGCATTTAAAGTTCCGAGTGTCCTTTCCCGGGGGTCTAGTGTGGCTGCTGTTCTTCTCGATGGCAAAAACGGTTTCTGCACACCCCCTGAAACTGCGCCCTTTGCAGATCTCCTTGAGTACTTGATTAAAAATCCTGAACTGGTAAAAAAAGCAGGCGCCGAAGCCCAAAGGACTGTGTACAAGCACTGGGAATCGATCATTTCAGGAGTCGCAGAAAGGTACCATGAGATTATAGCAGCTTATAAAAAGCGGTAGGAATATGAAGTCACAAAGTGGAATCCACCGGATTCTTCTCTTCCTGGTTATGACCAAAGGTATGATGCTTGTTATAAAAAGACCAGTCTGGGCGTACAATCATTCTCACTACCTCTCTTTCTTTGCTTTCTTCTTTTTTTTTCATTTTTCAGGCCTTGTAAAGCGCTGTAACTTTTACTATCATTAAGCATGAAACCACATCTTTCACACATCAATAACTTCAAACCGGCTAAAGAGTTTTTTATCGGAATCGATTCCGATGGATGTGCCTTCGACACCATGGAGATAAAGCACAAAGAGTGTTTCTGTCCCGCTTATATCAACCACTTCAATCTTCAGCCCGTTTCGAAATATGCCCGGGAGGTCTGGGAATTTGTGAATCTCTATTCACAAACGCGGGGGGTTAACCGTTTCAAGGCGCTGCAGCTCTCACTCGACATGCTGGGGAAACGGCCTGAGGTAATCCGCCGGGGTGTTCAAACCAAAGCCCTGACGGAACTGGACGTCTGGATTGATCATGAAACCAAACTGGGAAATCCCGGACTGAAAGAGGAAATAAACCGTACCGGTAGTCAAGTTCTAAAACACTGCCTTACCTGGAGTGAAGATGTGAATGCTGCTGTACACAAAATAGTCCGGGATGT
>JAGLYY010000461.1 GCA_023131935.1 Spirochaetales bacterium
TCCGGGTCAACTAAAAACCTTTTTGCGCAAATCAGCAACCCTTGCGGCCGGATCGATCCGGATCTCCTTTGTGTGCTTAGTTTTTATACCACTATCGGGTGGATGAATTAAACCTGAAGAATCTGTTCAATCCAGTTGAAAGTTGGGGGGAATAACTTTGAAACAGATCCGATCCTGGGCACCAGAAACATGAAAGCCTTATCATCCTTTGGTACCAGGGCCAGATGGCGTATACCCCCGGGATCCGGATTATTCTTCACAAACTCCTTGAAGTTGGTATTAAGTTTTAAATCGTTAGTATAAAGAGAAAAATTCATTTCGCCCCACCGAATGGATTCCTTTCTGAATTCTTCCGGTGCATCAATCTTTTTTCCATGAAAATTTTCAAACTTTTCCTCAATTAGATGGCCCTCGCCGAAGGATGGCCTAATATTTTTCGCGTATAACATAATAATATAAAGTCTGTCGAACCTTCGGATTAATTTACTGAAAGGGTAATATAGCCATGATTGCCTGGGGAGAAGGGTTATTGTTGCATCAACCCGGCGGATCACTTTATTTCGCTTAGGTATTATATTTGCGTGATACCCTGTAAGCCCGCCAATGGTTGTGTAGGTCTGGTCTTTTGGTTTCAAAAAATCTGTCAAACCATGGAAAGCTGAAAGATGAATTTTTGTATTCCGTCTTTTTCCCCATGCGTATCCAAGAGAGAGCAGGATGGTTGCGGCAATAAAAAGGTAAAATATCGGTTGTGTTGTGACTGAGGTATTCTGAAACATACGGTCCTCTCCTTATAGAAATGATGCTGTTAAATTGTGTTCTATCATATAACCCGAAATGCCTTTATGAGGAATCAGGGGAACTCTTTCAATCCTTTTGGGACAGCCGGCACTCAGAAGCTTTGCTTCCACTTCCAGTGCAATCTCATTATTCTCATCGGTAAGCTTGTTATTAAAAGCAACCCTCAAGGGAAACTGCAGGTCCTTTAAACCTTTAATAAGTCTTTCCGACTCCCTGAGTGAAAGATAATCCGGGTTAAAAACTATTGCCACAGAATTCTTCTCTCCTTGCAGAATATCGTTCACCTCACTGTATTTCTCACGCAGTTGAAAAAGCTTTCGGATAACCGGATCATCCTCTTCCTTGTAAGCGAGTTGAACTCCCCGAGGTTCATATTTTCCCTTTAAATTATGGATGGTATACCGTTTGTTCAATATTTCTTTTCTAAGCCTGATAAGCTGATCTACCCAGGTAAGGGTAATTCGGGGGAGAGCGAGCATCCTCAGAGTCAGTCCCGTCGGAGGTGTATCAATAACCAGATAATCATATTTTGATACTTCGTTCTTCAGGATTTTTTCCAGGGCAGTAAGGGCTGCATATTCCTCAATCCCGGGAGAAAACCTCAATACTTTAAAGTATTTGTCCATATTAAAGGATTGAAGGTAGCCATAAACCTCTGTCAGCAGGCTCACATTCGTTCTAACGTACTCTGATGCCGCAGTCTCAAGATCGATTTCCTGAAGATAGAGATTTTTCGTAAATTTCTTCTTTTTGTGGGTGAGTTTTACCCCGAAGATATCACCAAGATTATGAGCAGGATCAAAGGAGACCGCCAGGACACAATACCCCGTCTGTGATAATTGCCATGCCGTTGCGGCAGAAAGGGTAGATTTTCCTACCCCCCCCTTCCCTGTAAAGAAAAGTACCTTCATATTCCCACACACCTAATCAATGCCAAGTAAGCCGGCCATTTCCGCTAAAGAGTCAGAAGCATTTTCAGCTCGAAACTTCAATACTTTTATTTCATGTTGTAAATGCGGCAGAAGTTCTGCAGCGATAAAAGAAGGAGGCGCAGGAATCCCCGTAAAAGATCCCATCAGGAGGAGGACAAATATATTTTCGAGTTCCCGAGCCTCAAACTCGGTTAACCCGGCAGCCTGCTCCCTATGGGATGTATCAATGGTAGAGAGAATGTGTTTTATCCAGTTTACAAAACCATGTCGTTTCATAGTCATTCTCTCCACCATAAGATAGTATTAAACTCTAAGCATCGGGCGCCAGTGTTTTTTTCCGGGATTTCAGGAAATCCGCCATAAACACAAAGTTCATGACAAGCATAATCACCTCAATAACAAGGACCGTAATACCGGTTACAGGATTTGCCACAATGGTATCAGGTAGAATAACAACTGTAAACCAGATAATAGAGGCAGTAACGGTTATCCAGAGTAAATATGCCGGTACAAGGACTATTGCGGGTTTTGCCTTCTGACGTTTTACCACCCATGATGCAGCGGTCAGTAATACAATAGAAGCAATGAGTTGGTTCGCGGACCCGAAGGAGGGCCAGAGAATAGTGAAGTTTCCGCTCCAGGCCAGATAAATGCCGATAGCCGCAGGGATAAGAGAAGCAATCCACCTGTTTGTGACGAAGTTGTAAACCTTCTCATTCTTCTCTTTAACCGGCAACATGAGCTCTGAAACGGTATACCGGCCAAGGCGGTTCGTTGTATCCAGAGTTGTCATAGCAAAGGATGCAACCCACATTCCGGCAATTACTTTCACGATCTCCGTCGGAATAAAATTCAACCAGGTTGAAGCAACCATAGCAGCATAGGAACTGGTAAACATGGCGGCTTTCGGATAGCTTCCCATCATTGCAGGGGTATATTCTTTTGCCCAACCCGCAACAGAAATGGTCATTCCCTTATCGGTCATGAGAGCTAAACCGAATCCGGCAACCGCGACAACAACAAGGGTTGAGAGAAATCCTTCGGTAAGCATTGCGCCATAACCAATTGCCAATCCATGGCTTTCCTTCTCGAGCTGTTTGGAAGTCGTTCCGGAGCCTACCAGCGCGTGGAAACCGGAAAGAGACCCGCAGGCTATAATCAGAGGAATAGCCGGCCAGAAGGGTGTTGCCTTCCCCCCCGATACAATCGGTGCGAAGCTAGTAAAAGCCGGAGCAGAGAATCCCGTGAAACTGAAAATTGCCGCAAGACCGCCTATAATGAGCCCAAAATAGAGTAGCCAGGAGTTAAGATAATCCCTTGGTTGTAACAATACATTTACCGGTATTGCCGATGCAATAATGATGTAGAAGAACATTACTACCATCCAGGTCCCATAGGAGGCGGTAATCGGTATTCTTGTCCCTCCCCAGATTGCAAGGGCGAGCATTATTACCCCTATTCCGGTAGCCAGGCCGAAGTTCATCTTTGTACGGTAAAGTAATACCCCGAGGATGAGCGCTGCAACGAGTTTCAGAATATAAGCGGATGGAACAGCCGGACTGCCGACAAACATCCCACCAAGAACAGCACCGAACGCCCCAATAACAAGTATGAGCAGAAATAAAACAAGCCAGTAGAACAGCTTTCCTGTCCTGTTGGTAATGAGATCGGCAGCAACAAACTGGATCGATTTACCGTCATACCGAACAGATGCCATGAGGGCGAGATAATCATGAACCGCGCCAATAAAGATATTTCCGAACCATACCCATAACAGCGCGGGGACCCAGCCCCATGCCATAGCGAGTACAGGACCGATAATCGGCGCGGCTCCCGCGATGGATGCGAAGTGGTGGCCGAATAGTACCGGCCGTTTCGCGGCCACATAATCCACTCCATCATACATTCTTTCAGCAGGCGTCTTGTTGCTATCAGAGGCCTTTACTACGTCACGCTCTAATTTCTTTCCATATACCATGTAAAGCGCTACGTAAATAACCAGGCCAACAACAAGAACAATAGTAGTCATCTATCTACCTCCCTTGTAGTTTTGATTTTTCAGTATAAGAATAAATCATAAGGACATGGTACGAGAGGGAATGAAGTGCCGAAATTTGTATATGAAATGCATTCAGTGAGTTAATTTATTGCCATAATTCTGCGAAATTCCTTTACCTGGGAACGGGAAACCGGAATTCGCTCCTCTATTCCTTTCATTTCAAGCTGATAGGTGTTATTAAACCAGATGTCGATTTTATCAATAGACTTCAGGTTCACAAGATAACATCGATGACACCGAAAAAAAAATTTCCTGCTCAGGGTTTCTTCTAAAAGGGAAATGGATTTCTGGCAACGATACTCTCCCGCTTGGGTGAGTATTCTTGTAAACTTCTTATCAGCAACTACAGCAATAATATCATCAATTTCAATAGGGTGATAATGGTCTTCACAATACACAGTAACCCTTGAAGGTTTGTCCTCCGGTTTCTTGATAGTTGTAAGCAATCTGGAGAATATATCTATATCCAAATCTCCCACTTTATTTCTACCGGTATTTTGAAAATAACGTTCTATACTCTTCTTCAACCGTTCTTTTTCAACAGGTTTCAACAGATAATCCATAGCATTTACATTAAAAGCCTCTATCGCAAACTTGTCGTAGGCAGTAGTAAAGATAATATGAGGACTCTCCCCGATTTCGTATAGCTTCTTCGCTACTTCGATCCCCGACATCTCGGGCATCTGAATATCCAGGAAAAGCAGATCCGGCTTTTGGCGTCTGAATAGTTCTATGGCATCCCAACCGCTTTCTGCTTCACCAACGACCTCGACAGACTCATATTCACTCAATAGAAACCGCAGCTCTTCCCTGGCCGGTTTCTCATCATCAACTATAATCACTTTCATCAAGCGACCCCTTTCGGAATCCGGATACTTACCATTGTACCCTCCCCCCGGCGGCTATTGATCGTCAGCCCATATTTGTCCCCATACTTAGTAACAAGTCTTCTATTAATGTTCTGGAGAGCACTGATACCTCCCTGATCATCCGGAAGGAGTATCCGGGATAATTGGTTTTTCTTTATCCCGATACCATTATCCCTTACCAGGAATACGATATTGTGCTTCCCCTCTTTTACTTCCACTTTGATCTGCCCTCCTTGTTTACGTACCATTATTCCATGCTTTACCGCGTTTTCAACCAACGGCTGGAGGAGGAGAGGGGGAATCTGAAACTCCAGGTCCTCAGGGATCTTGAAATTTACTTTCAGCTTATTGCCGAACCTGGCTTTCTCGATTTCAAGGTAAGATTTGATATGTTCTATCTCTTTATATATACTGACATCCCCCTTAAGCTGCTGTGAATTTTTTCGGAAAAACGCTCCAAGATACTGAAGCAATATTCGAGCTTTTTCAGGATCAGTCCGAATAAGGGAACCGATAGTATTTATTGCATTAAAGAGAAAATGAGGATTGATCTGAGATTGAAGTGCTTTCAATTCTGCCTGCTCTAATAGCTTTTTCTGCTCTTCAATTCTACTAAGTTCTATCTGAGTAGAAAAAAGAGAGGCAAGCCCTTTTGCCAATTTAATATCAACAGCAGTAATGGCGTTCTTTTCCTCCCGGTAAAGGTTTAAAGTCCCCACTATTTCATCCAACCTGAAAAGGGGGACAATTACCGCGGAATTAAAAGTACACCTCCGTGCGTTGCAGTGGATTTTTTCTTTTGAATTCGCAATCTGAATCCGTTTGGTTTTTATTGCTTTTTTGCATAAATCCGTATACAGGGATTCTCCGGGGAGATGATGCGCCTCCCCTGCCCCAACATGGGAAAGAACAATCTCCCGGTTGCTAAATGATACTGCCGCAAGATCAGTATTCTCCAGGATGATTCGTGCGCTTGCCCTTGCCGTTTCCTGAGTAAAGCCCTTTTTTAAATATTGTAGCGTCTTCCGTACTATCCTGAAGATTATTTTCGCCTGGGTAGCCGCGGCCCTTTCCTGTTCTTTTTTTATTCCTTCGATAATCGCGATAAAAACAGCAATGGCAATTGAGTTCGCAACAATCATCGGGACTGCAATGATGGAGACCAGCTCCAGTGCGGCACTAAAAGGCCGGGCAAGCAGTAGAACGATAAGCATGTGAAGAAGCTCAGCGAAAGCACCTGTAACCATTGCAAATTGCCATTTCAATTCTACGCGCTGCATCGTCCTGCTTAGAAGACCGCCAAGCAAGCCTTCAATAATTGTGGCAGACATACAGGCAACTGATGTAAAACCCCCAATATCGATAGCCCAACGGTGTAAGCCGGCTATAAGGCCGGAAAGCAGTCCGATAACAGGCCCACCTAAAAGACCTGCAACAAAAACAGCCACAACTCTTGAATTCGCGATTGCCCCATGGACGGGAATACCAAGATATGTTTCTGCTATTCCTAAGACACCAAAAAAGATGACCACTATAACACATACTGCAGGCTTTTCTTTGAATACATATGGTTTAGCAAAGATGTGACGTACTACCCTCACCTGGGATAAGGCAAGAATAAAAACGGTAATTACTCCCGCTTGATTCAGCAAACTCTTGAGAATCTCAACCATCATTGCTCAATACTACCCTTGATCATAATGAATACATAGTATCGCAAGAATCCGGAATTGTTAAGG
>JAGLYY010000462.1 GCA_023131935.1 Spirochaetales bacterium
TTCAGGTTGGGCGTTCAGGTATTGTAACTATTCAGGTAGGCTGTAGGTAGATAGACTATAGGCTGTTAGGTAGGATAGGCTTGTAGTACTGCAGGAGAGAATCGTGCGTGAGCACAGGAAGCTCATAGCATTTGAACCGGCTGACGAAGTAGTGCTTCTGATCTATCGAGCAAGGAGAAAATTCCCCTGGGAAGAAGTATATGGGTGAGGGTCCCAAAGCCTAACAGCCTACAGTCTAATAGCCTACAGCCTTCTTCCCCACAGTCTAAACAACCTGAATAGTTACGGTTGTTTTTGATCATCCCTGTGATATACTCATGGATGTGATGAAGCGAAGATTATTGGTTATTTTCCTCCTCATTTTCCTCGCTGTTGCCGGATATTCCATTGAAATCAGCAGCTATGATATTTTCACGGGACTGATCTGGATAGGCAATAGTGAAACCAACAGCGCGCCCTCCCCAATCGTTCCCTCTCCAGGATTCGCGATATCCATTCGTTTTAACGATTTTATCTATCTTGCTCCCGGGTTAACGTTTTATGGATACCAGTATGGGTATCCGGAAAATGTGGATCGTCCGGTCCCTGTAGAAATCGAACACCGGGAGATTTATGTTTTCGGGGTGAATGTTACCGCTGAGCTTACTTTTCAATTTGATTTTTCCGAAAAACTATCAGGTGGTTTTCTGGTTTCTCCATCACTTATGTTCAAGATTCCGACTTTCCCCCTGGTGGATAACTTAGACGCGGATATCCCGGGTCAGATGGCAGGGTATTTTTTCGGAGCTGTCCGTTTCCTGCTGCCTGAGGCAGGCGGATTCTTGCGATGGAACGCGTTTGATAATTTTGGGATCGTTTTCAGATTAAAAACGGGGATCCCTGTGTTCCATCTCTGGGATTGCGAGGGCACCCCCTTTTATGATCAGATGACCATTAACTTTACTGTTGGACTATCATTCCCCCGTTAAGGATCATTTTTTCCTTTCACCCTGATCTCTTTTAAATGTAGTCCCGTAATCGAATCTCTTTTTGCATCCCTTCATGCCGGGCAACAAGCATTGAAGCGAGGGCAGCGGTAATAACGTCCAGCATCACTCCGAAGCTGATAATGAGGGGAGCGACTGAGCTGAGAATGAGGTATCCCTCTTGAACTCCCCGGCCATAAGAGGAACAGAGGAGGGATATCGTCACAATGGCTCCCATCCCCGGTATGCCGCTGATGGTAAAGGAAAGGAGAAAACTGAGCGCCATAATCCACAGGATTTCGGGGATGGTTATCCCGAGACTTGAATATGAGGAGAGGATAACGATGAACGAAATACTGGATGCCATCGCGGTCCCGGCTTTCCCGAACAGGGCAAAGAGGGGAAAGGTTGTGCTGCCCACTTTTCTGGGAATACCAAAAGTTTCTTTCCCATGTTTTAGCAGACTGTTCAGACTGAAGAAACTATCGCCGGAAATAAATCCCTGAATTGCCGGGGCAATTGAACCGTAAATCCATCGGTAGGGATTCTTCTTCCCGGCAAGAAAATAAAGAAGGACTGGATATATCCCGAAAATGACGATAGCGCTATTAATACCAAGAACGAGAAGCAGTTGGGAAAAAAGCCCCGCTTCGGGGGCAGTTCTGATAGCGAAGGTAAGCCAGGCAACAAGGGCAATGGAACCGATTCCTATAAGCTCAGTGATAAATGTGTTGATATGGTAGAAAATCCGGGACATGGAATCAAAAAACTGGGTCGCCGGCCGTGTCGCGAGCCGGTCAAAACTGAAGTTGAGTCCAAGAAAGAAAGCGAAGAACATAAGGGGCATCAATGTTTTTCCGTCCGAGGAAAACAGCTGAAACAAATTGGTGGGGAAGAGGCTCAGGATTACATCACCGAAACCGGGAACAGTTATGGCGCTAGAGCTTTCGATGATAATGGGAATCCTTCCCGGATTGAGGAGGAACACCGAAAGAGTGCCGAGAATGACCAGGGAAGCGGTGGAGATGACGAGGTAGATAAGTGTCCTCGCGTATACCCGGAAGAGCTTCTTTTCCTGTCTGAGTTCATAGGTCCCGTATCCGAGGGAAAAGAAGAGAAGGGGGAAAATCCCATATCTACCGAACCGGATCATCAATTCTTTCAGGTAGGAAAAGATTTCCGGGGTTGATCCATCCCGGATTGGCAATAACAAACCAAGCAATAACCCGATGATGCTTCCTAATAGCAGTTTAATCCAGAGTTTCATGATTTCGACCTTACCCGATAGTGTCTGGGAAGTCAATCTTGGGTTTACCGCTTCCTTCCCTTCAATCCTGAAAACAAAGTTCCTTTTTCACTATAGCGATACCATTTGCCGGAGGACTGTTTGTTGCCGGCTTTCAGAATTCCCATGATGAATCGGGCAAACTCCGAAGCCTCCGGTAAGGATGATTCAAAACCGAAGAGCCTGACAGGTTCATTCTGATAGAAGGTGAAGAGGGTGGACATCAGTTCCCTGAAAGCTCCCGTGATAACTGAATCGATAGGGGGGAGGAGTTCGGTGCCATCGGAATGAAGGATGAAGGAAAGTGTCCCTTCTCCCCACTTTTGGAAATGGGAGAGGATTTCCCGAAACATGAAGAGAGAACCTTTAAGGGAAAAATCGATGTACTCTTCGATAGTCGCCGATGGCAATTCGTGGAGAGGCCGGTTTTCATAACCCGCGGCAGAGATGAAGATGGCTTCATCTATTTTTTCTGTCCCCCCGGTCCCTTCTAAAATTACATTTCGCGCTGAAAGGGGGGATCGGCTGCTCCAGGGAAGGCAGCGGGGATTTTTCTGCTTTTCTAGCTTCTTATCCATTTTGGAAGGTTCTATAGTAGCAATAACCTGACATCCATCATTAATCAGAGTTTCGATAAGTGCCTTGGAAAGCGGGGTGTCATTTCCTGTGATAAGTACTGTTCTCTCCATAATCATCGTTATAGTACCTTCCCTTGTACTGGTGGTCAACCGGCAATTTTTCTGTTAGTTTGTGATTTGGAGGATCATCAAGGTGAAAATCGCTATCGGCCAGCTCAATTCGAAAGTAGGGGATTTCCCGGGGAATAGGCAAAAGATTCTGGAAATTGTTTGGCGGGCAAAGGAGGAAGGGGCCAGCCTGGTTGTGTTCCCCGAAATGGCCCTCTGCGGATACCCCCCGATGGATCTACTCGATCATAATGCTTTTTTAACTGAGAACCAGGTTTCCCTGGAGTGGCTTAAAGAACATCTGCCCGGGGGAATAGCGGCAGCTGTTGGACATGTTGATGAGAACCCCTCAAAATCGGGAAAGTCTCTGATTAATGTTGTGTCGGTCCTTAAGGATGGTCAGGTAATCCATCAACAGGCGAAAACCCTGCTTCCCACTTATGATGTCTTTGATGAGGCCAGGTATTTCCAGCAGGCAACCGAATGGGAATCCTTTTCTCTCGGGAACGAACAGGTCGGTATCGCTATCTGTGAAGATTTGTGGTGGGAGACAGAACCCTCGAAGGGTACCCGGTACCCGATAGATCCGGTGGGAAACCTTCTGAGTCGAGGTGCTACAGTCATTATCTCCCCCTCCGCATCCCCCTACTTTCACGGGAAGGGTAAGATCCGGGCGGATATCCTCAAGCGGATCGGCGAAACCGGCGGGGTCCCCGTAGTGTACGTCAACGCGACAGGGGCGAACGATAACCTGATCTTTGATGGTATGTCCCTGGTGAGCAATGGGAAAGGGGACCTTATTCATATAGGCAGCCGTTTCAAAGAAGAATTCACCCTGATAGATCTTGCGGGGGAAAATAGTGTTGTTGAACTTCATGAGGAGAAAGAGAGAGACCTCCTTGAGGCCTTGGTTCTTGGTGTAAGGGATTATCTTCATAAGTGCGGCTTCAAGCAGGTCCATCTTGGCCTTTCCGGGGGAATTGATTCCGCTCTCGTGGCGGTAATAGCCGCCCGGGCAATAGGTCCTGAGAACGTGAGGGCTTTTACCCTCCCTTCCGGATATTCTTCAGAGGCAAGTTATTCCGACGCGAAAGAGCTGGCGGAAAATCTTGGAATAGGTTTCGATGAAATGCCCATTGATGACCTTTTTCAGGGCTATCTGAGTGTTCTTGAACCCCATTTTACCGGCAAAGAACCGGACGTTACCGAAGAAAATATCCAGGCCCGAATCCGCGGAAATCTCCTGATGGCCTACTCGAATAAATGGGGTTCCCTCCTGTTAACCACGGGAAACAAATCGGAGCTTGCCACCGGTTATTGCACCCTCTACGGTGATATGTGCGGAGGATTGTCGGTTATTGGTGATTTATTGAAGACCGAAGTATTTGCCCTCTGCCGGCATATTAATAGGGATGAAGTGGTGATCCCTCTGAATACCATTACCAAACCCCCCTCAGCGGAACTTCGTCCTGATCAGAAGGATGTGGATTCCCTTCCCCCCTACGAGGTCCTCGATGGGATCCTGGTGCTGTACCTTATTGAGAATTTGGGCAAGGAGGAAATCGTAGAACGGGGCTTCGACCCGGAGCTGGTATCCTGGATACTTAAACTTGTGGGAAGATCTGAGTTTAAACGGGTACAGGCAGCTCCTGTCTTAAAGGTCTCCCCCCGGGCTTTCGGTACCGGCAGAAGGATGCCCATTGCCCGGAGTATCTACGAAGCTTGAACTTTATTAAAGGCTTTGGGAGGAAATCCTATGGAAATCGAGAAGTATGTTACTTTGATCGGCGCCGCGAATCTTGATATTCAGGGTTTCACAAGGGAGAAGCTGATTTCAAGGGATTCCAACCCTGGAAAGATAAGGATCTGCCCAGGCGGGGTAAGCAGGAATATAGCTGATAATCTTTCAAAACTTAAGGTTAAAACACGGCTTATTTCCGCGATCGGGGAAGATATAAGCGGAAACAGAATCCTGGATGAATGCGCGAGGGTTGGGATAAATACTGAAGATTGTTTAGTGCCCGGGGATATGGATTCATCGATCTATATGGCGATTATGGACGATGAAGGTGACATGGCTCTGGCCCTTTCCGATATGACCATCTTAAATCAGATTTCCGTAGAGTACATAAAGGGTAAAAAAGATATCCTTGATGGATCAGGTATTATTGAAATGGATACCTGCCTTTCTGAAGAGGTTATTGATTATGTTCTTTCAAACTACAGGAATGTGTATGTTGACCCTGTCTCTGTCACGAAAGCCGGAAAGATTAAGGATAATATCGGAAAGGTCCATACTCTGAAACTGAACCGGTTGGAAGCTGAGTATTTGTCGGGAACAGAGATAAAAGATGAAACCGACCTGGAAAAGACCTCCTCCGGCTTCATTGAAAAGGGGGTAAATCGTGTTTTTATTACCCTGGGGGCTGAAGGCGTTTACTACATGGAGGGGGAAAGCACCGGTTCATTCCGGCCTCCGGAAGATCCGGAAAAAGAAATAAGGATAATCAATGCGACAGGGGCGGGGGATGCTTTTATGGCGGGTATCATCTACTGTTCCCTGAAAGGTTATTCAATCGAAGAGACCGCGAGATTTGCCGCTGCCGCTTCTGTAATAGCCCTTTCAGGGATGGATACGGTGAGCCCCCTTATGAGTATTGAAAACATATCAAATATTATTCAGGAGAAATTTACATGCTAGAGAAATACATGGATATAAAGGATGATGTGGGGGAAGCACTGCGGACAGGGAAACCTGTTGTGGCTCTGGAGTCTACAATCATATCCCACGGCATGCCCTATCCTGAAAATATAGAGAGCGCGAAAAAATCTGAGGCTGTGATAAAGGAAGCGGGGGCGGTTCCGGCAACAATCGCGGTTATTGAGGGAAAGATAAAGATAGGTCTTACCGAAGATGAGCTGGATCATATGGGCAGAGATTCAACCATAACCAAGGTCAGCAGACGGGATATGGCCATGATACTCGCCAGGGGAATTGACGGGGCTACCACTGTCGCGACCACAATGCTGTGTGCCAGTCTCGCGGGCATCCGGGTTTTCGCGACAGGGGGTATTGGGGGGGTGCACAGAAAGGCACAGCAGACCTTCGATATATCGGCAGACCTTATGGAACTCGCGGGTACCGACGTTGGGGTGGTTTGCGCCGGCGCCAAATCGATTCTGGATATCGGCCTTACCCTGGAGTACCTCGAAACCCATGGTGTGCCCG
>JAGLYY010000463.1 GCA_023131935.1 Spirochaetales bacterium
TGGGAATTGGGATTAAGGGGGGGGGATGGTGATTGCCAACCCTATCCCTGAAGAGTTTGAAATGGATGCTGACTATATTAACGGTGTGATTGATGAAGCGGTAGCCACCGCCGAAAGAGAGGGGATACAAGGAAAGAAGATAACCCCCTTCATCCTCGCGAGGCTTCATGACAAGACCGGGGAGAAGAGCCTGTTTTCCAACAAAGAGCTGGTATATAACAACGCCCGTCTGGCGGCAGAGGTTGCTATTGAATATTCAAGAATTACAGGAATCTAATATGCTCTTTCAACGTAGGTATTGATATAATCAGTATAGGATCTATTGGGATCGATTTATTATGTAAATCAATAATACTATTTATGGTTTTGCATAGTTTTCCAAACATTGAGTACTGGGAGCAATGAAGTGTCCATACATGAAGAAGACTTACAGAAGCGGTTGTTCAGGGGGTTCGAAGACCCTCCACTGGGTGCTGGCGCGAAAAACCGGTACATTATCCCTGTTCACCAGGGTGTGGGATACATCCATTCTTCCGTCTTATCATCCTTTCGTTTCCCGCAGGAGTTCCAGAAGATTATTCACCTTGTAAGAAGATGCTTCTTCCGCGGCTATCCAGTGTTTGATTTCCCCAAAGGCCCCTTTTTCGTTTAGGGACCGGGCGATCAGAAAGAGCCACCAGATGAGATCATGGAAGGGTTCTTTACTGAACCAGAGAATATCCTGATATAGATTCACTCCAAGGTAACGCTGTCCGGTCTCTTCATCGAAAGCCTTTTCCATGATACTGTCGGGGTCCCATCCCTGTGGGGAGAAAACTACCGTAAGGACGCGAAGGAGTTCGATGATTCCCGAGGCAGCTTCTTTCCCCGATCCCGCCTCGACGAGACTTTCCCGGAACAGACTGTCAAGGAGGTATTCCTCAAACTCTCCCCCCTTCTGAAAGTACCCGACAACCGGAAGGATGAGTCCGATGAGAAAAAGAGTCTCAGGGACCGCGGGATGCATTTTCATGCCCAGTTTGATGTACCGCAGGGCGTGGGGGTCCTGCTCTTTCAGGAGAACCAGACTGTTTTGCAGGTAGGTTTTTATCCTCTTTACCCCTTCGTCAGTATAACTGGTAATGTTTTTCAAGGAAGCGAGTTCATTGAGAAAAGCTTCGTAACAAAGTGTTGTCTGCAGCAGGAAAGGTTTTTGATCTCCGGAGGCATCAAGGAAAAGTTTACGGTATTCGTTAAAGCTTTCGGTGTTGAGAAGCGGGGTCAGGCTAGCCCTGACAGACTGGTATTTTAAATCCCTTATTGCCTTTGTGATATCGAGGATCCCTTTGCCCTCAAGGGAAAGCATCAATTCCCGATAGAATCGATCGCCTGAAGATATTTGGTGAAAATTGAGAAATACCTGGTTTTGAAATCCCTGAAGTTCCGCGTACATCCCCTGTGAAAGAATCTCCTCTGTACTCCGAATAAACCAGAGTCCCGATCGTTGTTCCTGGAAAACCAGAAGATTTCCAGGAGTGAGATTGAGGCCCCTTCCAAGGGGCGATGTAGTTACAACCTTGTCTCCATTGTCATTTTTTCCGGCATAGGGGATTGAGTGGTTGATCCATCCGGCGGCCCGTTCGTAGCGGTTGTTATAGAGGATAAGGGCGTATTCCTCTCCGAGGGAGTTGGTGTAGGCGTACACATCCTCATTTGTACCGCCATCACCCTGAATGAAATCGTAAAATCTGAAGTTACCCACTTCGGCAAAGAGATATCGCTTTTTCAACAACGGAAAAATCTCATGCTGGTGCCGTCGTATCAGTTCCATATCGGGGTATTCCTCCCGGTAGGCCCTCCGGTATTCCATACCATATTTTTCGTAGTACCCTTCGATCTGTCCATGCCCGAACATGGGAAGCCCCGGCATGGTAACCATCAGTGTACAAATCCCAAAGTACTTATCCCCTTTTCCGAACTGCTCCGCCGCGGTTTCTTCGTCGGGGTTATTCATGAAGTTAACAAACCGCTTCAGGACTTGAGGATCAAAATGCAGGGTGTTCCTGATGGTAGTGCGGTATTTTTGATTGTCCTCCTGCTTTAACATGTGCATGAAGGCGCTGTTATACACCCTGTGCATGCCGAGGGTCCGTACGAAATATCCCTCCATCATCCAGAAAGCTTCGGCAAGGAGCAGGGTGTCTGGGACCTCCCGGGCTACCCTGTCCACAACCTCTCTCCAGAACTCTTCAGGGATTTTCTGATTGAACTGCTTCCTTGAAAGACTGAACCCCGACCGGGAGGGGATTGCCCCCCCTGTTCCCGGTTCCGGGTACCAGAGGCGCTGGATGTGCCGTTTTGCCAGGGTCATGGCAGCATCGAATCTGATGATCGGGAAGTTTTTCGCGACTTGAACAATTGTCTGAATAACCGTTTCACGCAGCTCGGGGTTCAGGAAATCGAGCTGTGCCGTGTCGTTCCAGGGCATTGAGGTCCCATCATTTCCATGATAAATGTACCTGGTTAGGCCGGAAAGGAAATCTACATGTTTAAAGGTAACCGCCGCGTCGGTCCGGTCATAATAGTGGTCCTCAATGTAGACCCCTATGCCCGGGTTTGAAGAAAGATTCTGACTGTTGTATTGGTAGGAGGGAAAAGGGGGAACATCACTTTGAACAAACCAGTCCGGCCGTTCATGGATCCAGGCAGAGTCGATACCGGTATGGTTGGGAACCATATCGCTGGCCATCCGAATTCCCCTTTCCCAGCATCTTTTCCGTAAATTCTCCAGAGCGGACCATCCCCCGAGATCTGAAGAAATATTATAATCGAACAGTGAATAGGCGGATGATTCAGCCTCCGGGTTCCCGCAGCTTTGTTTGATTTGTTTAGAGGCGGAACTTCGCTTCCAGAGTCCAATGAGCCAGAGAGCGGTGAATCCCTGTTCCTGGAGGAGATCGAGCTCTTCATTAGGAATCTGATTGAGCTGTGCTATCGGCCTGGCATATTTTTTGGAAAGCTGGTCCAGCCACACGAAGATGCTCTTTGCCATGAGAACTACATGCGGCATCCAATCAAGGTCTTTACTGAATGCTTCATATTCTTCATCAAGACCGGTGTAATCGGGTACATGGATTGTACCGGGTCCGTGCAGACCGATCTTGTATTCCTCTTTGATAAGATCAAGGGTCTTCAGGATTTGAAGAAGGTACGGGCCGAGAATATCTGCCCAGTTTTCCCGAATGTAATCGAGCTGTTTTCGGATGGAGTCGGGATATAACTTTGACGGCTCTAAGAGCATATCGAAAAGGTTCAGCTTTTCTCTGCCCAGAGTCGGCTGCTCCGCGAAATAATCCTGGATATCCTCAAGGGTTTTCAGATAATCCGGTTCTTTTCGCAACTTCCGGTCATCGAAAATTGATCGGTAAGGGGCGCTGGCGGGATTTTCGTTGACCATGTAGGTAAGGATGATTTCTTCTAAGAGGAACCCTCTTCGTTTTCTGCTGTGTTTTTTGAAGTAGGTTTCCGGTATGTCCTTGCCCTCGAATACCGGAGGAGGGGGGAACTCATTAGTGTAGTGCCGGAGGATTTGCAGGATCTTTCCCCGTTTGACATGGAGGGAGGAATAAAGGTCTTCAAAGAGGTCTTTCGCGAGGTGATCATCATAAAGGGTGATTACATGGTG
>JAGLYY010000464.1 GCA_023131935.1 Spirochaetales bacterium
AAAATCTCCTCCATGAGGACTATACCAAGCAGATCGCCGGTTTTTGCCGGCTCTTCCTCCTCGCCGGGAAGGTCCCTGTTTTCATTTAGCCGCATAGTGAGGAGCTGGGCTTTGTGGAGATCAGAAAGGATGAGATTTCCCCGTTCAGAGTATTGCTCTTTCGTCAGTTCGTAAAGAGATCGAGAGAAACGGGTTACCTGGAGTTCCCGGAATCGCTGGAGCCTTTGTCCTGTCATGAAATATCAATCCTCTTCTAATTCTTTCAGGCGGTCGCGAATTTTCGCTGCCTCTTCGTAATTCTCAAGTTCGATCATTTTTTCAAGTTTGGCATTCAGCTCCTGATGTTCTTTTTCTTTCGGATTGATAATGCTCTTATCCTGATCGGCAATAGTGCTGATGGGGATACCCGCTTCTTCCACCACATCTTCGGCGATGAAGATAGGGCAATGGTGACGGACAGCCAGGGCGATAGAATCGGAGGGACGGGCATCGATAACGATCCGTGTTCCCTTTAGGCGGAGAACGAGCTGGGCAAAATAGGTTTCATCCTTAAGAGCGGTAATTTCAACTCGTTCCAGGTTCACTTTAAATTGAGAGAGAACGGAAAGGATCAGATCATGGGTAAGGGGGCGGGGCATCGGCACATTTCCAAGACCGATGAGGATTGATTGTGCTTCGAGTTGACCAATGATGATGGGTACCGCTGTTTCCGAGCCTACAGGTTTAATAAGTACCGCGTTTCCCTGATCAGTTCTCGCGACTGTCCATATCTCCGCTTCTACAAGCATCTGCCGGTACCTCCCTCCACTTTAAGAATAGGGGTTTCAAAGGGTTTTTTCAATGGATGAGGGAAATTATTCCCGGTGCTTCAGCTTCTCTGATGCCTGAAAAGTGAGGTTTCTCCGGTCTTTGATGATGCCGGGGAATTCTAACACCTTGTTGTGCATTACTACATACACTCCCGGGGCCATAATGCGGGCGGCAAGAAGAGATTCGGTAACATTCTGGAGGGCATCGGAATCGCGGAATTCATAAGGACGCATGGCACCGGTTAGGATGACCGGAATAGTGAGGTCCTTTAATCGATTATAAAGATAATCTCCTGTTTTGGTGAGGGTATCGGTCCCATGCAGCACAATAATCGCGTCGGAAATATCAGATGCTTCATGTACAGCATCGGCAATCCCCTCCCGGTCTTTATCGGTCATTTCGAGGGAGTCTTTCATCATGATGGGTACGTGGCGGACGAAGAGGTCAGGAAGCCGTAAGGATGACAAAATCTGGTCCATGACGGAGCGGACATTTCCCAATCTGCCTTCGTATTCGTTGTAGGTTTTCTCGATGGTACCACCGGTGGTAACGATGCTGATGTTCATGAAAGGTCCTCCGCTTTCGTGTGCTTAAAGTATAACAAAACCGGTACTATTATCATCACACTCCCTTGGAAAATGCAACTAAAACAGCTCTGTCAGTATGTAAGATCTTCCTTGATTTCTACAGGTTTGCCGGTGATAATGCTT
>JAGLYY010000465.1 GCA_023131935.1 Spirochaetales bacterium
AAATGAGCCGAAATATGGAAATATTGTATGCCGGTGCGAAAAAGTATCGGAAGCTGAAATCATCGAAGCAATACACCGGGGGCATACGACTCTCGATGGAATAAAGTTCTTCACCCGCAGCGGAATGGGCCGGTGTCAGGGGGGATTCTGCACATATAAAACAATCAAGATAATTATGAGGGAAACCGGTTTGAGTTATGATCAGATAATGAAGGGCAAAAAAAACAGTTTCCTTCTGAAAGACAAATTATGATGAAAGAATACAATTTTGATACGGTAGTAGTCGGTGGAGGAGCAGCGGGGATGGCAGCTGCTCTGGAAGTTGATAAAGCAGGATTTTCAACCGCGATAATTGAACGCGAAGAGAGGCTCGGCGGGATTCTTGGTCAATGCATACATAATGGTTTCGGACTTCATGAGTTCAATGAAGAATTAACGGGACCTGAATACGCTGAAAAATTTACCGATATGATCATGAACTCCGGTGTTAAGGTTTTTCTAAACTCTACCCTTACGGAAATATCCGGCACAGAGGTTTTTAAGGAACTTTTCTGTTATTCCGGGAAATATGGGGTTTTCAGGATAAATGCCAGGACTATGGTTCTCGCGATGGGATGCAGGGAGAGAAACCGCGGTAATATCAGAATCCCGGGAACACGGCCCGCGGGAATTTATACCGCCGGACTTGCCCAGCGGCTTATCAATATTGAAGGTTATATCCCCGGTAAGGATGTTGTTATCCTTGGTTCAGGTGATATCGGGTTGATTATGGCCCGGCGAATGCAGTGGGCCGGCTGTAAGGTGCACGGTGTGATCGAGATCCAGCCATACCCTTCAGGAATTACCAGAAATATCGTCGGCTGTCTGAATGATTTTGGAATCCCCCTGCACTTGAGTCACGTCATTACAGAAATACATGGAAAAGGCCGCATTGAAAAAGTTTCGGTTACTCCTCTCGTTGAAGGGAAGCTGGATCTGTCAGCTACCTTTGAGATACCCTGCGATACACTTCTGCTTTCGGTTGGTCTTGTTCCTGAAAATGAGCTGTCCAGGACAATCGGAATAAAGATCAATCCGCAAACCGGCGGGCCCGTAGTTGATTCCGCCATGATGACCAGAGAAGAAGGAATTTTTGCCTGCGGGAACGTTCTCCATGTTCATGACCTAGTTGATTTTGTAACCGAAGAGTCCAGACGTACCGGTATCTATGTTTCCAATTACCTGCAAAATAAAGGACCCGCAAGGCAAATACGGATAAAGGCGGGAGCCAATGTCCGTTATGTAAATCCGGGAAAACTCAATCTGGATACTGAAAACAGGCTCTATCTGAGAACGATGGTTATAAAGCAGAAAGCGGAAATTGAAATCCGATACAACAATGAGCTGATAAAAACGGTAAAGAAGAACAACATCCTGCCGTCAGAGATGATAGACCTGGTGCTTCCGCCGATGGAAAAAGTTGAAGCCATGGATGTTGAAAGTTCAGTTATCGAGATAAAAATAACATGAGGAAATGATAGAGTGACCGACAAAATGACAAAGAAAATGATCTGCATTACCTGCCCCATCGGATGCCATCTGGAGGTCGAACAGAAGGAGGGGGAATCCTTTAGTATTTCCGGCAACAAATGCCCGAAAGGGATTGTTTACGCGACAGAAGA
>JAGLYY010000466.1 GCA_023131935.1 Spirochaetales bacterium
CTAATAGCCTACAGCCTAATTCCCTGTATTGCATTATCTTTTCTCTTGACTTATGCTCGAAATGAGTATATATAATACTCAGACTGAGCATAAGGAAGGATAGATGCAAGTGCTTGAATTTACCCCTGAAATCGCAAAAGCAACCGATCCTCTTTACGAGAAGGTAAAGCATATAATTCCACGGTTTGAATGGGAGCTCCATGCCCCCTACATCCAGCGGATAAACAGGCTTAAAAAAGAAAAAAACGCCGTCATTCTTGCCCACAACTACATGACTCCTGAGATTTTCCATGGGGTTGCCGATATCGTTGGCGACTCCCTTGGTCTTGCCCGGGAGGCCGGGAAAACCGAAGCGGATGTTATCATCCTTTGCGGGGTCCATTTCATGGCGGAAACCGCAAAACTCCTGAATCCGGAAAAAACCGTCATTATCCCCGATACCGAGGCCGGCTGCTCTCTCGCGGAATCAATCACTCCTCAGGATGTGCGGGGCTTACGGGAGAAGCATCCCGGGGTCCCTGTCATCACCTATGTGAATACCTCCGCTGCTGTGAAGGCGGAATGTGATATCTGCTGTACATCGGGAAATGCTCTGGAAATTGTGGAATCCCTCGACAGTGACAGGGTGATCTTCCTGCCCGACCGGTATCTTGCCGCCAATGTGGCAGCACAAACCGGGAAAGAGATTATTATCTGGGAGGGAGCGTGCGAGGTGCACGAGAAGTTTACCCCCCGGGAAATCAGGGACTTCCGGGACGGATCACCGGGGATTACGGTAATCGCGCACCCCGAATGCCCGGTTGAAGTCGTGAAAGAGGCCGATTACGCAGGATCTACCGCCCAGATGATCCGGTTTGTAGAAGAGAAGCAGCCGGATAAGGTCCTCCTGGTGACCGAATGTTCCATGAGTGATAATGCAGCGGTTAATTTCCCTGAAGTGGATTTTATCCGCCCCTGTAATCTTTGTCCTTACATGAAGAAGATCACCTTGCCGAAGATTCTCGAGTCATTGGAATCTCTATCCCCGGTTGTTGAACTTGATGAAAGACTGGTAAAGCCTGCCCGCAGGGCTGTTGAGCGGATGCTGGCTGCTTCATCCTGATTAACCCGCTCATGTGTTTCAGGTAATTCATGGGAACTATGGAAAGAATGAGAAGCGTTAAAGGATTTGATGCCATTGTTGTAGGGGAGGGCGCCGCCGGTCTCACAGCGGCCCTCAAGCTTGCCCCTCTCCGCACCCTTGTTATTTCGAAAACTAAAGAGCGCTATAGCGGATGCAGTCACCTTGCGCAGGGGGGGATTGCGGCGGCAGTTGGTCCCGGCGATTCTCCCGAACTCCATTTTGAAGACACCCTGACTGCCGGGGCCGGCAGTTGTGAAACGACCATGGTGAGGGTCCTCACCGAAGAGGCTAAAACTGCCGTTGAGTTCCTTGAATCCCTTGGCATGCCTTTTGACAGAGACCGGTCCGGCGAATTTGTCTTGAACCGGGAAGGTTCCCACTCGGTGCCCAGGATACTTCGTGCCGGCGGGGACAGCACCGGCCGTGCTCTCATGGATGCTCTTCAAAAGGCCGCGGAGAAAGCGGAACACATCACCGTCCAGCGGGGAGCTATGGCCTGGCAGATTCTTACCGGGAACAATGGTGTCACCGGCCTTTTAGCCTTTGAAGCGGAAAAAGGGTGGACGCGGGTCGACGCGCCCTTCCTCATCTTTGCATCAGGGGGAGCGGGTCAGCTTTTCCAATACACTACAAACCCCGCGGAAGCAACCGGCGATGCCATGGCAATGGCAATACGGGGGGGGCTTCCCGTGCGGGACCTCGAGATGATCCAGTTTCACCCAACAGCTCTTAAAGCGGGAATCGGAGAAACGCGGCTTCCCCTTGTTACTGAAGCCCTGCGGGGAGAAGGTGCCCGGTTGATTACCCGGGATGGAACACCGGTCATGAATGGGGTCCATCACCTTGGTGACTTAGCACCTAGGGATATTGTCGCCCGTCAGATATGGGATGTGATAAGCAGGGGTGAGGAGGTTTTTCTTGATATCTCAGGGATTTCCAATTTCTCCTCCCGGTTCCCCACTGTATCCCGCCTCGCCGGAGAAAGGGGAATCTCTGTCGAAGAGGGGTTGCTGCCGGTAATTCCAGCGGCTCACTACACCATGGGGGGGGTAACCGCCACCAGCGAGGGGAGAACTCCGCTTATTGGCTTATTTGCGATTGGAGAGGCTGCCGGGACAGGGGTCCACGGGGCAAACCGTCTGGCCAGCAACAGCCTTCTGGAATGCCTTGTATCGGGGACCCGGAGCGCGCATCAGATTAAGACAGAGATGAAAACCCGGGACCCGGAGCAGGATAGGGGAGGGGAGACAATCATCACCCTGAAAGCTTATCCACCCGGTTTTCAATCAACATGGCCTGACCTTCGGAAGGAAATCCAGAGAATCATGTGGCACCATTTTGGTCTGAAAAGGAGTAGAGAGGGGATGGCCGTCGGGATGGAGGAGTTGAACAGAATCGGGACAATCTTTAAGCTTCATTCAGAGGGAGTAACTTCCCAAAATGCCCTCCCTGCTGAGCCATACGAAGAGACCGTTATGATGTTGGAGGCCATCAATTTGATCACCCTGGCCAGGGAGGTAGGGAAAGCAGCCCAGGCAAATCCTGAGAGCCGGGGCGCGCATTTCATCACCTATTGACAAAGACAGTATTATTCATATCTACTGGCTGAAGCAGCCCGTACCTATTGGTAGAAACGTTGGGGTAACCGGAATGAAAGATTTGAAATTGGCAAAGCGTGAGACACTTGCTCAGCGGACCGTCATTACGGTGGGAGATGTGAAGTTTGGTGAGGACTTTATCGTTATCGCGGGTCCCTGCGGCGTTGAGAGTGAGAAGCAGGCCATGGAATCCGCTATCGCTGTGAAGAAAGCCGGAGCAGATCTTCTTCGGGGAGGAGCTTTCAAACCCCGCACTTCACCATATTCATTCCAGGGCCTTGGTTTAAAGGGGCTCAGAATCCTCGAAAAGGCAAAGCGGGAAACAGGGCTGCCCATCGTTACCGAAGTAATCGACCCCCGGGATGTGACCTGGGTCTCTGAATATGTTGATGTTTTGCAGATTGGCGCCAGGAATATGCAGAATTATTCCCTGTTAAAAGAGGTGGGGAAGGCTAACAAACCGGTCCTCCTTAAACGGGGTATGTATTCCACCCTCCAGGAGTGGCTTTCCTGCAGTGAATATATCCTTGCCGAAGGGAACCCGAATGTCATCCTGTGTGAGCGGGGAATCCGGACTTTTGAACCCTATACCCGCAATACCCTCGATCTTTCCATCGTCCCCGCGGTGAAAGAGGTAAGCCACCTGCCAATTATTGTTGATCCTTCTCACGGCACCGGCAGGCTGAGTCTGATAGAACCAATGAGTCTTGCCGCTATCGCCGCCGGAGCGGATGGGCTCATTATCGAAGTCCATTACGATCCGGCCACAGCAAAAAGCGACGCCGATCAACAGCTGCCTCCGGAAATGTTCGATTCACTCATGAAAAAGGTGCGAAAACTTACCAGGGTGATGAGGGAACTGTAAGGACCGGACTATGAAGACCTCAACAGGAACATCGAATATCCTCTTCGAAAGAGTCCGTCCTGCTCTGGCAGAGTGTGTAAACCGGGATAAAACCATTATCATCACTGATGAAAATCTTTTCAAATATTACTCCCCCCTTATGGAGGGGTTTCCCGTAATTACCATCGGGACAGGTGAGGGGGTAAAAAACCTTAATACAGCGGAACAGATTTACCGACAGCTTCTTGAGTTTCAAATAGATCGATCTTTTACCCTTCTCGGTTTTGGCGGAGGGGTGATTACCGATATTACCGGTTTCGTCGGGTCGACTTTTTTGCGCGGAGTTGATTTCGGTTATGTTTCTACAACCCTGTTATCCCAGGTTGACGCGTCGATTGGCGGTAAAACCGGTCTCAATCTGGATGGCTGCAAGAATATCATTGGCACATTTCATCAGCCGCGTTTCGTGATTTGTGATGTTACCCTCCTTTCTACCCTGACTGAAGAGGAGTACCGGAATGGTTTTAGTGAAATGGTAAAACATGGAATCATTGCCGGGGAAGCCTGCCTGCGGCAGATTGAAGAGGAACGGGAGAGGCTTCTGGCCCGGGATCCCGCGGTGCTCGAGGAGATTGTATCAGGCTCCGTTGAGATTAAGTGGGCAATTGTTACACAGGATGAGAGGGAATCGGGACTCCGCCGGGTATTGAACCTGGGGCATACTATTGGGCACGCGGTGGAATCGGTCCTGAAGGTCCCCCATGGCGCGGCGGTCAGTCTCGGAATAGCAGCGGAACTGGAGCTCGCGAAGGAGTTATCAGCTTTTCCGGAGGAGGGTATCAGACGGATCAGGGCCCTCCTCGCTGACCTTGGTCTCCCGGTGGAACTTACTGCCCTGCAAAAGAAGGGGGATACCCTGACCCGGCTCAAGGAAGCCCTGGTAAAGGACAAGAAACGGTACGGGGAGGAGGTCCTCTGCCCGCTGCCCGATAGAATCGGAAATGTCGAAATTCTGTCGGTTCCCATGAAGGTGCTGACTGATCACCTGGATCGATTCTTCGGGGAGGTCCTTTAATATGATCTGCGTAAGTATCGCGGAACAATCAGTTTCAGAAGCCGCGGAATTGATTGAAATTCTCAATCGCGGTGAACCTTCAGATGCTTCTTCAGGTGTATCTTCAGGTAAAACTATTGCGGAAATAAGGATTGATGCAATTAAATGGATCGAAGAGCAGCTAACAAACGCGTCAACTAATGAAAACAGTGATTTTTCCAGGCTTTTTTCCACAAAGACAAAGGTAATCGCTACCTGCCGGAAAACGGATCTGACAGAAGATCAGCGGATCGGTCTTCTTGAGAGGGCAATCTCCTCCGGGGCCGTCTGCGTGGATGTAGATGTGGAGAATCCTGATCTCTTCATTGAGAAGATAAGGACCCATGCAAAATCTGCCGGGTGTAAACTGATACTCTCCTCCCACAATTTTCAGAAGACTCCTCCGCGGAGGGAACTGGAGTATCTCATACGGTGGGGCTTTGATGCCGGGGCCGATATTATGAAGATTGCCTGCCTGGTCCGGAACCAGAGCGATCTTGCCCGGCTTCTTTCTCTCTATGAAATCCCGGGAAACATCATTTCCATTGGCATGGGCAAAGGGGGGACAATTACCAGGGTGATGGCTCCTCTGCTTGGTGCCCCTTTTACCTATGCCTCTTTTTCACCGGGTAAAGAAACCGCCCCCGGACAGGTCGATAAAGATACCCTTAAGAAACTGCTGGAAGGACTCTCATGGACCGTAAACTTTTCGGCGTAGCGGGGAATCCCATTCTCATGAGCAGGAGTCCCGGGTTGTTCCGCCTGTTTTTTGAAGAGGACCACCGGGATGATCTATATCTCCGCCTCGCTGCCGACACCCCTTTCGAGGCGGTAGAGCTGTTTCACCGCTTACAGTTGTCGGGGATGAATGTTACCGCCCCCTTCAAGGGGGGGATTTTACCTCTCCTCGATGAAGTGACCACCGATGCCCGGGTCATAGGGGGAGTGAATACTGTTTTTAAAGCCGGAGAAACCCTTAAAGGGGACAATACTGACTTTTCCGGGGTCCTTGAAACCCTCCGCCAAAACAAGATTGATATAAAGGGTAAGCGGGTCATCATTCTCGGTGCAGGAGGGGCGGCGGGCGCCGCCGCATACGCGGCGAGGAAACTTTCTGATAAAATTACCATCATCAACAGGACACTCTCGAAGGCCCGAAAACTGGCAAAGAACCTCGGATGCGAAACCGCTCCCCTTGAAGATCTTGAAAAGCTGCTTCCCGGGGCTGACGTTCTTATTTCCACCCTTTCCAGGGGGGTCGATCCAATCGATGAAAAATGGCTCCATCCGGAGCTTGTGGTATTTGATGCCAATTATCCTGATTCCCGGCTCCTTAAAAAAAGCCGGGCTGCCGGATGCAGGGTGCTTTCGGGGGAAGAGTGGTTGTTCCACCAGGGGACCGAAGGGTACCTCCGGTGCTTCCCGCCTCAGGTCCGGAGGCCTGTAGCCGGCAAACATGAGTACCGGGCCTCGGAATTCCGGGCACAAGGAATGAAAGTATTTCCCCGGCGGATAGCGCTGACAGGATTTATGGGGGCGGGAAAAACAGCTATAGGCCGGTTGGTGGCAGAGAAGCTCCGTTTCCGGTTCATCGACCTTGATGAAGAGATTGAAGCACGGGTGGGTTTGAGTATCCCTGAAATCTTTGCCCGCAGAGGTGAAGGGTATTTCAGGGAAAGGGAAAGAAAACTCCTTGACGATGTGCTCCGGGAAGATGGGATCGTCATCTCCTGCGGTGGAGGTATCATCCTAGACAGGGAGAACCGGGAACTCCTTAAGAAGCAGGCAACCGTTGTCTGGCTGGTGGTAAGCCGTGAAGAATCCCTCAAGCGGATCAGGAAGGGGAGCCGTCCCCTTCTCACCGGTCAGGATCTCCGGAAGAGGGCCAATGAAATCATGGAGGAGCGGTTTTTCCTGTATGCCGAAACATCGGATATGGTTTTGTTAAATGAAGGGAAGGAAGAATTATCAGCCGCGGAGAGGATTTATGCGGAAGTCAGTAAGGTATTCTAACTTAAAAGGGACCGTACAGGCACCAGCCTCAAAAAGCTTCATGCAGCGGGCCGTAGGGGCTGCTTTGTTATCGGAAGGGCAGAGCATCCTGCGCAATCCCTCCTTCTGTGCCGACAGCCTCACTGCTTTAGGTATTGCCGAGTCCTTGTAACCACCCCCCCCAGGCTCTCGGCAATACCTAAAGCAGTGAGG
>JAGLYY010000467.1 GCA_023131935.1 Spirochaetales bacterium
CCTCTTCCATATTGATTCATTCCTATAGGTAATAAATTCAACGCTGTCAGATTCAGTTCCACCAACTTTGAGAGCCGGTGCTACCTTCCAGGATGGTGCATGCCTGGTTCATTTGTCAACAGAGTTTGAAAAGAAATTTGAGGTGTGCCTCCAAAGCAGGCCCACGGATAGCACCGATAAGGTGTTTAATACCGTTGAAATATTTTGCATAGGACAGAAATATCTACTCTGCATCCTGACTATATTTCAGAAGATTGCCTGATGTTGTTTTTCTTACGTATTACGATTATAAAATGCCTTATGAGTGTAAAGCGGCATTATACTCTTGATAACTTAAACAAAATGGAGAGAGATTTGAGGAACCAGTTTGAAATAAGCAAGAAATTAAGATTCCTGGATCTATTTGCCGGCGCAGGTGGATTATCTGAAGGATTTATACAATCAGGCTTCAGTCCCATAGCTCATGTGGAGAGGGATAAAGCAGCTTGTTTTACTCTGAAAACCAGAATGGCATACCACTGGTTAAAAAATCATAATAAACTTGCCTGCTACATTGATTATCTGGACAATAAGATTACAAGACATGAATTATATAATCTAATTCCGGGAAATCACACTTCATCCGTCATCAGCGCTGAGATAGGCAAGAAAATTCTAAACGAAATCTTCCAAAAAGTAGATAATCTTTTACATGGAAAAAGACCGGATCTGATTATTGGAGGTCCTCCATGTCAGGCGTATTCGCTTGTTGGGAGATCACGGGATAAAAACCGCATGCGGGATGATACACGAAATCATCTCTATATCTACTATGTTGAATTCCTGAAGAGGTATAAACCAAAATATTTTGTTTTTGAGAATGTAACAGGCCTTTTGTCCGCGAAAAGCCCCAATGGTAACCATTATTTCCGTGAAATGCGGGCACTGTTTCTCGAATCCGGTTATGAAACAGAGTACAAAGTCTTATCCGCAAATGAATATGGCATTTTACAAAATCGGAAGCGAATAATATTGGTGGGCAAGAGGGGTCGTAAGACGGGTTTCTTTCCTGAACCTGATAAGTGGAATCCTGAAGTAAAAGTATGTGAGATATTTGATGATTTACCCGCGATTCGGGCAGGAGAAGGTTCAATAATGCCCTGTAAAATTAATGAATATTCCGGGAAATATCTCTATAAGACAGGAATACGTAACGATGACGTTCCTGTCACATGGCATTGTGCACGTCCGCATAATGAACGAGACCTGGAAATATACAGAATAGCAGTAAAAAAATGGAATATGAAAGGACAACGTTTGAACTATAATGATTTACCGGACAGGTTGAAAACGCATAAAAATGATAAATCATTTCTTGACAGGTTTAAAGTTGTCTCTGCGAATCTTTTTTATTCTCATACTGTTGTTGCTCACATTTCGAAAGATGGCCATCATTATATTCACCCGGATATAAACCAGAATCGCTCTCTGACACCACGTGAAGCCGCGCGGCTTCAGACATTTCCGGATGATTATTTCTTTGAAAGTATTAATGGCGAGCCACTGCGAGGACCGGTATATCGCCAAATAGGGAATGCCGTACCGGTCCTGCTCTCCCGGAAAATCGCGGAAAAACTACTGGAGGGTTGGTGAAAGTTACTCAATGCAGAAGTGTCGCCCGCAGAAGTGTTTTATCCGGTGCATCCTTTATTCTTATGGCTCTTCACCAAATAGTGTGGGTAAAGTTACTTACAGCAGCTAGGGCACAGATCCAAACCACTTAAGTGAAAATAGATTGCCCATCCTCTTGACGACGGACCTTGTCTACGGCTTCACCGAGGTATTTTGCAACATGAAACTTATCGAACGCTATTTTTTCTTCGGCAGCCGGAATGCTCTCAAGAGTCGCATTGATATAAGCCTGCCACATGTCCACTCTCTTGATCCGACACCACTGTCACGTAATCATGACGTTTTTTAAAAGCGGTTTCGTCTACTCCTATATGTTTCGGGGTACCCTCTTTGCGTCTGAGAAGACCTCTTTTAACAGCACGCTGCATGATACCATCAATTGCATTCCAGCTTAATGAACACCCAAAATTTTCGCGTATAGATTTTTTATCAGTCATGGGGTTATAGTAATATACCCACTATATCTGGTGAAGAGCCATTCTTCTTTTTATTAGATTCACTTCCGTAAATCTCAGCAATACATTCCGGGCATAAACCATGGGTAAATTTCGCTTCTGACTTATCACTGATATAAACTTCTATCGGGATCCAATCATCTTCTATATTAATTCTTTTACAAACAGAACATACTTTTAAAAAACCTTCTAAATATTTGATTTTTCTTAATAACTTTTTAATAAAATATATTACTCCTATAGCCAGAATGAATACAAGAATAGTCTCAAATATGCTCTCTGTTATGTTCACCGGGGTTTTTTCTGCGCCAAATAGCCTATGAGGGATATCGAAAATTTCATTTAGCCACAATACAATTATTACTACTCCAAAACCAAAAATTTCATGAAATAATATCTTTTTCGATAGGATTCTCTTTGTCATTTTTCCCTCCTTCTCCCATTGGACTATATATTCCTTCTTCCGCCAACGAAGATTTGCCGCATCACTTATTATATGATTCCGGATATAATTCTTTTGCGCAATCCGGGCAGATACCATGACTGAATTCCGCCTCGGAATGGTCTCTGATATATGACTCAATCTGCTCCCAATAATTTTCATCATTACGAATTTTTTTGCAGCGAGAGCATATAGGTAAAATTCCCTGCAGTACTTTGATTTCTTCTTTCAGATAGGTAATATCCCGTGCCGCCGCGAATATTCCGACAATTTTCCCGTTCCGGTCCCGGTAAACATTAGCGTTGTATAAAACATACATCAGCGAGCCATTAGTATGCTTAATAATTAACTCGTAGTTTTTAACTGTACCTTCCCTGAAAACCGTTTCATATCCTTCCCTTGCTTTCTGGGGATCGGTAAAATAATCTGAAAAGTCTGTCCCTATCAATTCCTCACGGGAAACACCTGTTGCCTTTATCGTAGCTTCATTAACATCTGTTATTTCTCCATTAACATTAATTACCACAAAAGGATCAAGACTTGCTTCAATTAAGGACCTGAGATATTCTTTTTCTTCAAGCATCAGGATACCCTCATGATATTACGATCTTTCTGTAAGTATATCACCTAAATCAGACGATTATGCACAATATTCCAATAATCTACTACAAAAAAATCAGCGAAAAATCAAATCGGCCCCGATTGTACCTGTCAAACTATCCGGATACTGCCTGGATCCCGCCTTCCGCAGTCTTTCCATCGCCCTTTTCAACCGCGCTTCAAGATCCATGCGGCTTACAACATCATTATTTTTAGGATCTTCGATGAATTCTTTGACATAAGAAATCTGCCGCTCCAGGAAAGCAATGTCAATTTCCTGCTTCTTCCTCAATCGCTCATGATACCATTCACTCTTTAGCACATATTCCCGGGTAAACATCTTCCTGATTTCAGGATCGTAAATCTCTTTATTCTCGAAATGGCCATACGCCATCACATGTAGCAGTATTCTTAAAGGGGGGATGGCAGCTTCAACACTATTATCCTCGAAATATTGCAGGGCTGCTTTCGCTTGCGCTTCCACGATGTTATTGACTCCATCGACAAAAGCCTCCATGTCATCTTCCTCCGGCCGCAGCATTGCCTTCGTAAAAACTGACTGGGGTTCGTCAAAGACCCTTCCAAGGAATTTGAAGCAGAATGTATCGGTAATTCGGTATCCAAGACGGCTCGCAAGGACCATCTTCCCCTCATACTTAAAATCATCAAGTTTTTCCAGGTCACCTTCGGAAATCAGGGCCTTGGGATCCAGTTCAGATTCATAGAATCTACTCCAGAGCTCAGGGACCAGGATACTGATATCGTGGTCGATACGGCCGGAACTTCCGATATAGCCAGCCGCTGTTGTATATCCATTGTAACCGGTTAGTATGAAGGAAAGGAGAGCATTATTAAGGTCCGTCGTCGCGTTCAACATGTTGAAGGGACCTTTCGTGAGGGCCCCCTCCGAACCGGCGCCGGTGGTAGAGGGGGATTTTCCAGTCAGGCTGCAGATGAAATCCATAAATAACTCAGGCAGTTCCTGATAGTGAACAGGATTGTAAACACTCAAAGGACGGATCCCTTTTTTCCGGTCGATGGGGTTGTTTCTTCTGGCAGGCAGCACCGCGTTTACCGGATAATATACCGGTTTTTCCAGGGGGATTCTCCTTCGCAGCCGGGTCCCCACCTCCGCCAGGTAATAATCGATCGGCTGTGAAAAATCGGGTCTGGATTGAAGATACCTGGGGTTCTTTGTCGGTTTACCATCTACTAATCGAGGATGGGAAGGTGAAATGAAGTAGCTTCCCTCAGGCGCAACGGCTCCTTCTTTTATCACCTCCTTGATCGGATCGGTATAGAGATCAAACTCAATGGCATTATCCACCAGGTCTCTGGCATTTTCTGGAGTAAGGGGTTCATAATTGGAAATGAAATTATGGGAGCTGGCAAGATCCGCCTCAGCCTCTTTATCGTAACCACGGTGGACCGCCTCATCAGGACGCTGGAAAAAGCGGTATTCGCAGTTGGTTACTATCTTTACGCTTTCGTGCTTGTATTCATGATCAATATTGTCCAGCATAGAGGCCGGCAGGGTAACCGACGCGGAGATATCATCCTCCATTTGTATCTTCGCGGCAGCATAAAAATCGGTGCGCAGCTTGTGCACGTACCAGGAGTTATCATTATTGAAACCGACCCGGAGGTAACTTGCCATGATTTTCCGGCCATTATAAAAAAGCGCGTGGCCTTCCTTACCGTTTATTAAATTTGTTGAAAAGTGCTTCCTCCAATCGCTTCCCCATTCAGGAACATAGAACCTCTTAATGAAAAGAACGAGGGCTTTTATATGGATGGGGATGGACTCCAGAAAGTGATTATACTCATCGGTATAAAGGGATGAAGGGGTCAGGAGCTTTATTACCGAACCAAGAGACCGCTCCGGACTCAGAAGGGAACGGCTGGGCTTGGTTCTTTCGGGGTCGGCTTTCCACCGGCTTTTATAATCAAAATTGATAACCCTGTCGGCAAAATCGAAATCCTTTTCCATATCATGGATGAAAAAGTTGTCATATATAATGGCGTTCATAAGGGATTTGGAAATCTCCGATTTTCCCCCTCCGGAGACGGTACAGGGCTTGTGAATAAATGTACCGATGGCGGAAGTCCCGATTAAGCGCCACGCGGGGGCTTCGGGATGTTTTTCCATATGGATCTTGTATCCACTAGGATGGATGAAGTAACAATCGGGGAGGATTTTCAGGTGATGCTCCTCACCATTATATTCCCATTTGATATCCTGCTTATACAGATGGATTTCGGCATTCTCCGGAATGTAATAAATATTGGGAAAATTGACATCTATGCCATAATTCTCAGGTTTGATTATCATCATATCACCGAACATTTCTTTTACATCATCGAAGGTGTACATATCAGAATAACCATAGAAATGCTCACCATGGCTCTTGCGGGGAAAGGCAATGGCCCCGCCGGCATGCTCCTCCTCCGCGAGGCCGTATAGATTCGCGGCATAACTGATCTGGGTTTTTATTTCCTTCTTGGAATAACCGAAATAATTATCAGCAATAAGGGTAACCACGACTCCCTTGTCATCCCGGCAGGTTATTTTAAAAGGCTGTCCGTCATTATATAATTCATCCTCCCTCTTCCAGCACATACCATCCTTACGCTGACGGGGAGTAGCGTTCTCGAACTCAGGCAGTCCCAGCTCTTTTTTTGTAAAACCGGTAAGATGGGGCACCAGAATTATGCAACCGGTATGACCCGTCCAGTGATCAATATCCAGACCGGCATCATTCTCTGAGAGATTCGGATCGCCGGCATTTCCAAAAATTGATTCAATGAAGTCCAGGTTACCTACCAGGCTGCCTGGGGCAAAAAAGCGAATCTCCATAGTTTTTTCAGGTATAACCCCCTTAACCTCCGGACACACAACAGGCCGTAAGAGGAGGGACACATAAGCATAGGCATGTTCCCCCTGGGAGGATAAAAAGGGAAGGGTCTGCAATTCTCCAGGAGCGTTTACCGCTTTGTGAAGTAACCGCGCGAAGGTTATCTTCGGTACCTCTTTTTTATCAGGAGGGACCGGTAAGCCTCCTTCGACAATATGGAAAGAGCCCTCTGTTGTACGCCGATCGTGAAGAGGGTTATGGAGAATCCCCTGCTTTATTCGATAGGTTGAAGTGTACTTATTCTTAAAAATGTTTTTATCCGGCGGAAGGCTGAGTTTTCGGGCCAGTCCATATTGATCCAACACAAAGGTATTTGAAGGAAGAGAAGGAGGACAATCTTTTAGGTCTTTTACATCGTCTAGGTAATTGGAGAGAAAATTCCGGATTCTTCTATCAGCCGGGCAGAGATAATCAGACAGCAGCCGGGATTTTTCTCTGCAACCCCTTATATGGTTCTCGATGATACCGATGAACTCATTGTCTACCTTTTCATAACAGGGCAGCCCCATGGAAACAAGTTTGAAATTTATATAGCGGATCGCGTCCTCATCATCCATCAGCTCATGAAGATTTCCGGGACTCATCCCGATCTTTTTCGCATAATCCATTGCGGTTGATCCCCTGTTCCGCTTATTTTATCCGGTTATCCGGGCCTTTTTTTCTATTTCCTAAAATCCATAGTAGGAAATGAGGAAATCTTAGTCAAGGAGGGGTAAACGGAAAGGAAAGAAGACCTCGCGGTAGAGACCGCGAAGGCTCAGAGGGTTTGAGGAGAAGAGAAACGTTAAAGCAGGAATAGATTCACATAATAACACTAATAGAAACAGTCCGTTTTTCAGTCCTGGTACCTGGATCGACAGTCACCTTACCTATCAGAGTAATTTGGAACCGGTAAAGTATAAGAAAGTGGATTCATCAGCTTCTTCCATTTCAATCCATACCTTCATTCTTCCAGGGTCTCTATTATCCCAAAAGTAATAGGGAACAGCTTTAAAAGTCATTTTATTAATTGGATCGACTACTGTAATTACTGTTATATTATCCTGATTATTATTGTCCTTTTCAACTAGGAATTGGATATTTTGACTGAATTTCAATTGATCAAAAATTCCTTTGTTATCCGTTTCTTCAAAACAATAAACTATTGGACCCCTCTGAATTGCGACTTTACCTATGTTTGCTTTTACTTCATCGATTGATCGAAGCGTTTCTACCGGCATATCAAGATTAAGAATAATTTCGTCACCAGTTTCCCAATTGTGTTTGATTCTAAGATAGCCTTTTTCAAATTCCAAATCCTTTATGAGTTGACTATTGATACTGGCAGAAATGCTTTTACACCAACCGGGTATACGTAGCAATACTTCGAAATTTTCTTTTGCGGCCGGGAAAACCTTGATTGCTATTTTTCCATCCCATGGATAATTTGTAATTTGCTCGATTTTTACAGAACCGTTTTTTAAGAGAATGTCCGCGTTGCTCTCTATATATAAATTAATCCATATCCGTTGGTCACACACTGCGTATACATAGTTTCCTATTGACGGAATAAATCTCGCTATCTGGGTTGGGCAGCAGGAACAATCATACCACTCCTTCCTATGGTGCGTTCCATCTGATTCAATTGGATTGTCATAAAAGAATCGATCACCTTGTAAGCTGACACCGGAAAGCACTCCGTTATAAAGAGCTCTCTCTATAATATCCGCGTATTTACTATCACCTGACATCAGATTCATTCGGTGGTTCCAGAAGACCATTCCCACGGACGCGCATGTTTCACAATAAGCTGTCTCATTAGGCAGATCAAAATCTTGCGTGAATCCTTCATTATATTTAGAAGGGCCTATCCCTCCTGTTATATACATATTACGCAAAACTACGTTCACCCACAGTTTCTCAAGGGTACTCAGATACTCTACTTCTCCGGGTATCGCGGCGACATCCGCAATACCCGAATAGAGATACATAGCACGGACAGCATGTCCACTCACTTTCTCCATCTCCCTAACGGGTATTTCATCCTGATAATAGCTCTTATCACCTTCCTTATCCCACCGGCCGCCTTTGCCATACCCATGACCCCGTTCATCTAACAGAAAACGGGCAAGTTCTAAATAACTCTCTTTCCCGGTTTCGTGATAAAGCTTGATGAGAGCTAACTCGATTTCCTCATGCCCGGGAACCCAATGACGTTTTCCCGGTCCAAAAAGAGAAACATAGTGATCTGCCATTCGGCACGCGACATTAAGAAGTAACTTTTTTCCTGTTGCTTTTTGATATGCTATTGCTGCCTCCATAAGATGACCACCGCAATACATCTCATGCTTATCCATATCCGTCCATTTTTTATCAAGCGCTGTCAGAGTGAAGTAAGAAGAGAGATATCCATCATCCTGTTGAGCTGCCGCTATCTTTTCAATAATATTATCAGCCTTTTTTTCAAGATCAGGATCCGGATGGTTCATCAGGGAATAAGCTATCCCCTCAATAACCTTATATACATCAGAATCATTGTAGAATATTCCTTCATACTCTCCTTTAATAAGCCCTGCCGCTTTTTCAAAATTAGTGATACGGCCAGTAGCCTCACATTTTTCCAGACAGATATTAAGAGTAACATCTTTATTTATCTTCTGTTTTTGTGCCCAAAATTTATCGACAAACCTTATCTGGGTAAAAGAAACTGCTGTTAATCCCTTGCTCATTATTTGTTCCTTCATGCTTATCTATCCTTTTAAACCTGTCATGGCGATGCCTTCAATGAAGTATTTTTGTCCAATAAAAAAGATTATAATAGCCGGAAATACCACTACTGTGGATGCGGCCATTAGTAAATGCCACTGCGCGTTATAGAGACCTTTAAATGATTCCAAACCTATTGCTAACGTATATTTTATCTCACTATTCAGATATACAAGCGGTCCAAGAAAATCATTCCAGCAATTAAGGAAGGTAAATAATCCAACTACAATGAGAGCGGGCCGTGTTAATGGCATTATGATTTTTGAATAAATAGTAAAAAAACCGGCCCCATCAATCAACGCGGCTTCATCAAGTTCTCCAGGTATCGTCAGATAAAACTGACGCAGAAGGAAAATATTAAAAGCCCCTCCTCCAAACCATGCTGGAATAATTAATGGATAATAAGTATCAATTGCCCCTAAAAAACTCCATCCCAGATACGTTGGGATAAGTGTAACCGCGTAAGGCAGCATCATGCTGGATAGAAGAATGCCGAATACTAAATCTCTATGCGGCCACTTCAATCTGGCAAAACTGTAGGCAGAAACAGAACTGCTTAAGATAGTGCCGGTAATAGTAAAAACCACAATGAAAACAGTATTCAGGAAATACCGTCCAAAAGGTAAAATCGTAAGCGCTTCGGAATAATTAGTGAACTTAACGGGTGCGGGAAACCACATTGGAGGCATTTCAAATATCTGCACAAGACCCATCAAGGAACTGCGAAGCAACCAATAGAAAGGCAGAAGACAGAATATCGAGATAGCGGCTAAAAACAGATATAAAACTGTCTTTTCTAATGATCGGCTGTTACCATTCATCTATCTGCCCCCCTCGGTATGCACCCATTCTTTCGATGTTTTAAAAATTAGTAATGTTAACAGGGCAATAATAATGAATAATATCCAGCCTATCGCGCAGGCATTTGCCATTTTTGAAAATTTAAATGCTGTTCGATATAAATAGAAAGTATAGAAAAGGCTGGCATTGTTCGGCCCCCCTTCTGTCATGATATATGCCTGAGTGAATACCTGAAAACCGTATATAAACCCAATAACAAGATTGAAGAAGATTGTTGGTGTCATTAGAGGTATTGTTATATAAAACAGTTTATGAACAGATTTACCTCCATCAAGTTCAACCGACTCATACAGTTGTTTGGGAATACCCTGAAGTCCAGCCAGGAAGATTATCATTGTTCCTCCGCTTGTCCATAAACTCATTAGAACAATAGAGGGAATAACCGTTTTTTCATCATATATCCACATCCCGGGCGGAAGATGTAAAACACGCAAAATTGTATTAATAAGTCCCAGATCAGGATTGAACAGCCACAACCAAATCATAGATGAAGCAACAACAGGAATGAGTGTCGGCAGGTAGAATATGGTCCTGAAAATTGCCTTCCCCCTGATGCTTTCATTATTCAATAGGACCGCCATAAAAAAAGCAAATATTAAACATAGCGGTGTACTTAAGAGAACGTAATAGGTTGTAACTCCTAGTGCTTTATAAAAAAACGGATCTGTACCATTTAACAGTTTTACATAATTTTCCAAGCCAATAAATCGCATTTTATTGACAAGGGCATAGTCAGTAAAACTCATGCCAAGACTGGCTATCATTGGGATGAAAATGAATAATAGAAACCCAAAAATAGCCGGAGAGGCAAATAAAACTCCTATTAACGCTTCTTGTTTCTTGGTTCTTGCAAGGCTTTTCAAATGCCGTTTCCCACTTCCTGTAAGAGTCAATAAATTTCTCATATTTAACTCCACCCTGAATATAATCTGTCAGCCATATACATTACGGCTGACAGATTGAAACATTCGTCTTAAAGCCCATACCTGCCTATCACGAGGGTATTGGCCTTCTCTTCAATTTCTTCCAAAGCTTGCCTGGCGGTCTTTTTCCCCAGCCATACCGGTGCTAATGCCGGATTGACCAGATTGTTTAATTCACCCCAGTTCATTACATAATATTCTACACCAGGGACACCATTCTTCATGGTTTGTCTCATAATCGCGTCTCTATATCCTTCCGGATGAGCAGGATTTTCCTCTGCCCATTTCCCGACAAGCTCTGGTTCCGTATACCAATTTTTCAAGAGAGGCATCCACAACCCCCCGGCCATCAGATTCAAAACGCTTTGCGGATTGGCGAGATATTTGTAAAAAAGCCACGCTTCTTCCGGATGGTCGGTGGAGGAGAAAATTACCGTTGGCGCTCCCAAAACAAGAGTTACACTCTTTTTCAGTTTTGGTAACACTCCCACGCCGAAATTCAGTCCGCTTGCGCCAAGATCCAACAGGCACCACTGGCCATCCTGTTTCATTGCGACTTTCTTTGTTTGCAGACCGGCAGCCCCTCCCGGAATATTCTTTGCTTGTACAGGAGAGGGTGAAACATGATAAACGTTTATTAAATCCGCGAGTTTCTGTATCGCGTCTATAGCCTCAGGCCGCGTTAGAGCAAATCGGGTCCCATCTTCTGAAATGTAATCGCCACCGTTGGAATATACCATGGTCATATAATGCGCGTACCAGGTGCTGAATTGAAAACCAAACTGTTTAATATTCTCCGAATCAAAATTGGGTGAAAGCGCGTTGTTTCCATTTTGATCTATTGTAAGCTGTCGCGTTATATTAACAAATTCATCCCACGTCCACGCGTCCTCAGCTTTTGTCGGAGGAAGAGGCACACCTGCTTCTTCAAACATATCAACGTTGTAAAAAAGCGCCATGGACTCAACTGCCGAATTTGTTCCGAAGCTCTTTCCTGGTGCCCAGTTATACCAGATACTGTCCAGAAAATCAGACTTACTCATTTCCGGGTCCGTAGCTATAAGGTCGTAAATATTATACAGTTTGTTTTCCGCCGCCCAGGGGAAAGCCTGACCAATGTTCAAGTACGCGATATCCGGCTCTGTTCCTCCGGCTATCATAGTAGCCATCTTGGTATCATAATCCCCCGCGATGTGCTGAGCCTCTACTCTAATCCAGTCATAGGTATTCTCAAATCCTTTCATTGCGTCAACAACCGCTGTTTTTTCATTAGGACTTCCCCAGTAGGTGAATTTCAAAGTAACAACCTCTTTCGCACCCTTTTCTCCGGTCACTTCCTGATCACCTCCCGCGCTTACTGTAGATACCAACGCGAAAAGCAGAGCAATCAGCCCAATCCAAAATACTGCCTTTTTCATGAGTTTCTCCCTTTTTGAAGATTTCCAATCTACGCAGAAATCTTCTTAATTTAACTACTGCGGCAACGCCGCAGGTCTAAACCCCAGAATATTAGAAACGTTTCTAAATAAAGATAAAAAAATCCATCATCCACTTGATTGTCTCACGATCAATTCACAGTTAAGATTATGCGCACTATTGTGCCCTGAATAAGTGTTGTTTATTCGGGAGAACAGGGTCTCAACAGCTACGACTCCAATTTCCTTTAATGGCATAGCCACAGTTGTCATTGGCGGTCTAACATATCTGGTGTATGCTTCATTGTCAAAACCTACAACTGCAATGTCTTCAGGAATCTTCAAACCCAGATCAAGGGCGGCATTATATACAGATATGGCAATTGCATCACTGAAACAAAAAATTGCCGTGGGCTTGTTTTTCATTGTTAATAATGCTCTGGAAACCTGATAATTGTGTTCCATACTGAAGAAATGGCCTGTTGCAATAATTCCTGTATCAGCAGTAATTTCATTTTCCACCAGGGCTTTTTTATATCCCTCCAATCGATCATTAGTTGCCTTCCATCCTTCATTCCCTGTTATACAACCTATTCTTCTATGACCTTTTTCAATAAGATGTTGTGTCGCAATGTAACCGCCCTGCACATCATTGGGGGTGATACAGAATTCTTTATTGGCTTCATTATTGCAGTATGCGAGTACGATAGGTATATCACTGGAAAAATCATCTATAAGCACTTCTGTCCTGTCATCTATATATATAACTCCTTCAACCTGATGGCTTGCTAAAAGATCAATAGCCTGTTTGGAATTGTCTGTTGTATTAAACAGTAATAAATTATAGTTTCTTCGTGAACACTCATCGCTTATGGATGCAACTATCTTTCTATCTGCGCCGAGACTTTGCAAATTACTAAGCAGTCCTATTAATCTTGTCTTTCTCTGTTTCAAATTTCGCGCTACGGCATTCGGTTTGTAATTGTATTTTTCAACAAGATCAAGAATCCTTCTCTTTTTTTCTTCACTGACAGATCCATTGCCATTGATTGCGTAAGAGACTGCAGAAACTGCAACACCGGCTTCTTTGGCAATATCCTTCATTGTTATCAACAAACTATCCTCAACAATTAGAAACGTTTCTAATTCTGGTTATGATTTTAACATAAAATATGGGGGAGTCAAGAAAGAAATCAACAAAAAACAACAAAA
>JAGLYY010000468.1 GCA_023131935.1 Spirochaetales bacterium
ATCTTCAAAACGTTCAATCTTCATCCGTCTCTAGCCTTAAACCGTGAACCCTTGAACCGTGAACCTGAGTAGTTACCCCAGGCAGATTCCTATGGCGAACGATGTCGGTTGGGGAAACCACACCGATCAATTTCCCATCCTCGGATGTAACCGGTGCACCCGAGATCCCGTTTTCAACGAGGAAATCAGTCAGATAGTCCACAGACCAATCCGTGCCTACCGCCAAAACGTTTTGATTCATAACATCTTTTGCTGTTAGCCCTTTCATGGCTCCTTCCTACATACTTACACGTATTTTTTAGAAATACAGAAAAAATCGACGTCCCGTCTATAGTCTTCCGTCTTCAACCCCGTGACAAGCCACCTGAGTTCCGGAATCCAGACGGATCAGGCGAGGGGGTTCATCAATACAGCGATCATTAACATAGAGGCAGCGGCCATGGAAAACGCAGCCTGAGGGAAGGTTGATGGGAGTGGGAACCTCACCTTTCAGTTTAACATGCTCGGTTTTTTTGCGGCCGATCTCTGGGACGGCACTCAGCAGGGCTTGCGTATATGGGTGTCTAGGTGATTCGAACAGCTCTTTTGTCGGGGCCAGTTCGCAGATTGTGCCAAGATACATGACTGCGACACTGGTGCTGATATGCTGTACAATAGAAAGATCATGGGTTATAAGCATATAAGTCAGGCCTCGCTTTTCCTGGGCCTCCATGAGCAGATTAAGGATTTGCGCTTGAATGGAAACATCCAGCGCTGAAACAGGCTCATCAGCCACAATGAACTCGGGATCCACCGTCAAGGCCCGGGCAATACTGATTCGCTGTCTCTGGCCTCCCGAAAACTCGTGAGGGTAACGATCCGCCCATTGGGGATCCACACCCACCTGTTGCATTACCTCGGCCACCTTTTCCTTAACCTGCGTGGCCGTGATGGATTTATTATGAAAAAAAACCGGTTCCTCTAAAGTTTTTTTAACCGTCATGCGGGGATTCAGGGATGCATAAGGGTCCTGAAAAATCATTTGCATTTTCTTCCGATAGGGAAGCATCTTCTGGGGGGTCAGGTTGTCAATTCTTTTGTTCTGATAATATATTTCACCGCTGTTGGGAGGATATAATCCAAGGACTGCCCTTGCCAGGGTAGATTTGCCGCAACCGCTCTCACCAACCACCCCTAAGGTTTCACGCGGCATGATCGATAAACTGACATCATTTACAGCTTTAACAGTTGTCCGTCTACGAACGATACGCCCCTTTTCAATTGCAAGCTGATCAAGTAGACCACCGGATATATCAAAGTGCTTTACTAGGTTTTTTATCTTTAACACGCCGTTTCTATTTTGCATTCCCATATTAGTCTGCTAATTGTGAGATTTTTTTCTGGCAAAAAATTCGAAATCCTAATGACAGAAATTCAAAACAACAAGGGATATTCTTATTTTTACTTAACAAACTCAGTTAACGTTTAGAGCATTTGATCATTGGTCCCGCAGAATGCGGGATTGATATTGTTTCGAGTTTCGAATTTCGCCTGCCCCGTTAAATGCCTTTTTCTATTTAACCGGCGTGCTTCCGATTTCCGGCCCGCCCTCCAGCCGAGCAGGCGATGCGCACGGGTTTATCCGGGTTAGGGGATCGTTTTTCCCACCATATGACATGCGATCATCCTGTCATGATCACCTACACTGATAAGTGCCGGCACTTCCATCTGGCACACCGTATCACTGATGGTACAGCGGGGATGAAAAGCGCATCCCCGGGGGATGTCGGTTAAGGTAGGCATCATTCCGGGTATCTGGTTTAACCGCGATCCCGGCTGAAGGCTGCCGGGCAGTGCTTTGATGAGCCCTTGCGTATAGGGATGTTTGGGATAATGTATAACCGCTTCGGTGGAACCGGTCTCCACGATTTTTCCCGCGTACATGACGGCAACTTTCTCCGTTACCTGTGAGACAACAGCTAAGTCATGAGTAATTAGAATCAGGCCCATATCTCCGGTTTCACACAATTCCAGAAGAAGATCCATGATCTCTGCCTGAATGGTCACATCCAACGCGGTCGAGGGCTCATCGGCAATGATCAAGGAGGGGTTTGTAAGCAAAGCAATTGCGACAACAATACGTTGCCGCATCCCCCCTGAGCATTCGTGGGGGTACTGAGATAACCTTTTCTCCGGTGATGGAATATAAACCTTTTTCAACTTTTCAAGGGCAATGTCCAGTGCATCTGCTTTGCTCACGTCTTGATGCGCAAGCACGGTCTCCACCATCTGGGTACTTATGGTAAGAACCGGATTCAGTGTCATCATGGGGTCCTGGAAAATCATACTGATCCGGTTCCCGCGAATATTTCGTATCTCTTCTTCGGAGAATTGATTTA
>JAGLYY010000469.1 GCA_023131935.1 Spirochaetales bacterium
GGTTCCCTTGGGGAGGCTACTCTCATGGAACATCCCAGAACTCTCCTCCATTGGCTGGCCACGTTTCTTGCCGCCGCATCAGCTACTCGATCAATAGGGACAAAGATGATTTCCCCCTCCTCTGAAATATCTTCGAAGATCGCCCTTGTCACTCCTTTAAGATTCTCAGGCGCAATTTTAAGCAAGGTTTTCAGCGGATCTTCTTCATGAAACACCTTGGCTAATTGACGCATCTCCCGGTAATATTTTTTTTCCCAATTATGGGAAGCCTTTCTCTCCCAGCCACTGGCCTGAGAAATCCGCCCATGCTGGAAAGGGGAGTCCAAAATTAGTTGTTCTCTTTGCTCCAGAAGATGCAATTCGCCAGCCGGGGTGAGCGTTTTCAGGGAGCGACTTCTTCCAGTGGTAACCGATTTCACCCGGTTTCTAGGAAATTCCCCTATACTTCGACCGTGAGCCATACCATAGTGGAATGCAAACAGGTAATAAAATACGAGATCAATGAAAGGTTGAATCGCATCCTCTATTTTAGGCAGGTAAAGGAACTGGCCCTGGCTATATAGCTCGATTTCATCCTGCTCCCTATTGGTATAACTCACTGCAGCAAAGGGAACACCTGCACGGTAAAGCCTTTTCATCACGCTTAAGGCTTCTGGAAGTCGTTCCTTGCTGGTTGCGTTAACCAGGATAAGATTTTTATTCAGATCATTTTTTAATACCTGAAGAAAAAGATCTCGGTAATCAAGGGATTTGCTAATAGCGGTCCAGCTGTTCTCCTCCAGCTTTAAGGCGGCTTCCCTCCCTGTTCCGGTGGAAAGCGTGCCGTCAAAAATGACACTGGCATAACTTTGGGCACTCCTGGAGGCCAGTGTTTTAGAAAATGCTTCTATCGTCTCATCTCCAAGGACTTGCGAAATAATTTCAGGCAACTCATGGAGCCTTTTCAGAAAATTCAGGGCTTCTTTTTCATGGCCCAACTGTGAAGCAAGCCACACGCACAAAAGTTCGAAGCAAAACAACATACACACCGTGCTCTTTATTCCCGAAATAGTGACCTCTTCGCCACTCAAAGTAGTAATGACGCCACCGCTCTTACTGGCAATCAAGGCCATGTCTGCGAATATTTTTTCCGTAATGCCAATCATGATTGCATTATAATCCTTGAGCTCCTTGGCAAACTGAACCATATCAGCAGTGGTGGAAGACCAGCTCAAGAGGATCACAAGGTCTCTATCCGGAACGATAATCCTCGGGATATCGTCCACTTCAACAGGCCGGAGAACCAGAACATCCATTTCTGGAAGAAGCCTTTGAATAAAATTCTTTCCGATGATTCCCATATTGTAGGCACTTCCCATTCCCACTATGACGATCCGTTTGAGGGAGGAAAATCCGTATCCAAAGCGACGCTGCATAAAACGTTCCTTTATGTCAAATTGGGGCAAAGCATCTTCTTCCGATATGTAAAAACGTAGGATTTCACCCAGCCGTTCCGGGATCTCATGAAGATGAGTTTCATAAAAGGATCCGTAGAAATTTTTTTGGATCTGAGGGGGGCTAAGCATTGTAAAAAATGGTTCTACATCAGGTAGTGGGCTGCCGTCAAAATCTGTGATTGTCACCCTTCGACGGAGTTTACTGTCTTCAAAGCTAGTCGCAATTCGGGCGAATATTTCCTCGCCATTCAGAGGGAAAACCTCAACCTTGAACACTTTCAGGATCTTTTCTTCCTCCTCTTGTTGCTGCCTTTTACAAGCCTTTATAAGGTCCTTTTTTGCTCCGCTTTCCTGAAGGTTTGCAAGGGTTTCAATATGACGGGTTCTCAAATTGCGGAGCTCTAAAGTTTTTTCATGGATCAATGCTTGAGGAAAGAGCCCCATGGCTGCATTGATATCGGAGACCACCATGAAATCGTCGTTCTCTATACGGCGAACCACAAAAACAGGACGATTGTGGCTTGCCACGTATAGTCGTCGGCGCGATTGAAGGCTCATTCCCGCCAC
>JAGLYY010000047.1 GCA_023131935.1 Spirochaetales bacterium
ATTAGGCTGTAGGCTGTAGGCTATTAGGAAGAAGGAGGTAGGCTATTGGGAAGAAGGCTGTAGGCTGTAGGCTATTAGGAGGAAGGAGGTAGGGTGTGGGTGTTGATGGGATCGGTATTCCGTGGTATTTTCCTTACGTAAGGAGCATACATGACTGATCGAGTTCAACCTGCTATTCCCGAAGAGGACACCATTTCTCTTCTTGATTTGATTGCTGTTCTGGCAAAACGGTGGAAGTTTATTGCCGTTACCACCTTTACCGCGGCCATCCTGATCGTACTGTTTTCAATTTTCACCCTGAAGGCCCCTTCAGACTCCCCATGGAACCCCATGCCCAACCTGTTTACCCCGCAAGTGAAGGCAAGGCTGCAGGAGGGAGACAGCGGGGCTTCCTCTATGTTTAAAAATGCCAGCAGTGAGTTAGGGATCCTCGCGAATCTCGCCGGAGTATCAGGAGGTTCTAGTAACGCCGATCTCGCCCAGGCACTCCTTGCGGGAAATACCCTGGTGGATACCATCACTGGGGAATTCGATTTCCTGACACGTTATAATATTGGGGAAGAACATCCGGTAACCTCCTCACGGGAGTTATTTCGAGGAAAGCTTCAGGTTGATTTCGATGATTCCACCGCAATCCTCACAATCGGGTACGAAGATATCGACCGCAACTTCGCTACCAAAGTGGTAAACAGGACCCTGGAGGTCCTTGATGAACGTTTTAGCGAATTAACAATGGACCAAATCAAAACAAAAAAAACTTTTATCGAGGAACGCCTTGATGAAGTGACAGATGAACTCGAGAAGATCCAGAACCAGGTGATAAACTTCCAGAAAACCTACGGAATTGTCGATATCGAAGCCCAGGCTCTGCTCCAGATAGAGGAAATCGCTAAACTGAACACCGATATCATTAACAAGGAGGTTGAGCTTCGAGGCCTCCTAGAACACCGTACCTCACAGGACCCGCAGGTCCAGCGGCTCCAGAAGGAGATCGTTCAGGCACGGGAACTGTTGGACAGCAAGAAAATGGGGTTCAGCGACTTTTCAACCGATTACCTTCCCCAAAATCAATTACCCGAAATCAGCGCCAGATACGCTGGACTCAGGACAGAGCTGGAGATTCAACAGAATATCTACGGTCTGCTCCGTTCCCAGTACGAAACGGTAAAGCTGGAGGAACTTGATAACTCAAAAATGTTTCAGATAATCGAACTGGCAGAGATTCCGGAAATCAAATCCGGTCCCTCAAGGGGCAAGCTCTGTATAATCGTTACCATAACCGCTTTTTTCCTCGCGGTATTCGGTGCTTTCATCATGGAATACTTCGAAAAGATTAAAAATGATCCAATAGAGGCGGAAAAACTGGCCCTCATCAAAGGACAATTCTTTCGGCCAGCCCGGAAAAAATGAAAATCTATGTAATACAGGTCCGGACCAGGGCTGAGGAGAAGTTTCTCACCCTTGCACGAAGGGCGCTGAAGACTTCGGGGCTTGAAGAGGGGGTTGGCACCTTCCACTGGCCCCGGCGTCAGGTCACTATCCGCAGAAAAGGGAGAAAGCTGCCCTCTCAGGCACCGATTTTCCCGGGATACATTTTTCTTGAGGCGGAAGAGGTCATTCCTGGTGTATACTGGACCTTAAAGGGGATCTCCGGGTTTTTTCAGTTTCTGAAAAGTAACCGGGCAATTGAACCTCTTACAGGGTCAGATAAAAGGCTCCTCCTCCATTTCCTCTCTTTCGGGGAGATTTTGGGGAAATCAAAGATCGTCTTTGATAAAAACAAACGGATCCGGGTATTAGAGGGTCCCTTAAAAGGACTTGAAGGGTTGATCGTAAAAGTTGACAGACGTAAGGGACGGGCAAAGGTTAAACTTTCCCTCTACGAGAATTCTTTTCTCGTAGACTTTGGTTTTGACGTGATAGAAGGCGTAAAGGATACATGAGCAAAGGACCGCATCATAACAGGATCTGTATCATAGGAGCAGGATTTGCCGGCAGGGAGATTGCCGAAGAGCTTTCCCGGAAAGAGATATTCGGAAAAGCAGCGCTCTTCCTCGACGATGATCATGAAAAAATCGGCACCTCCTTCAATGGTATTCCCATTGACGGCCCCATCGATCGGGCCGGGGAAATCCTCGCGGACAATCCGGCGGGTGAAGCAATCGTCGCTATTCCAGGCGCTTCGAAGGATCAATTGAAACGAATATATACCCTCCTGAAAAAAACTAACCTGAAAAGGATACGTATCCTGCCAGCCCTCTCCCAGATTATTGATGGGGATGCCCATCTCATTCAGGCTCGTGAGCTTGACGCCCAGGACCTTCTTGCCAGAAATCCTGTAGCAATCCCTCTGAAAGAAAGCCTTGAATATCTCCGGGGAAAACGGGTCCTCATTACCGGCGCGGGGGGGAGTATTGGATCGGAACTCGCCCGGCAGCTCCTCTCGGGGGGCGCCCAACGGCTCTTTCTTTTTGATCATGGAGAAAATAACGTTTATGAGATAGAGCGGGAACTCCGTATCCTCCAGGAAGAGGGGGTTGGAGAAAAAGCGACCATCGTACCGGTACTTGGAGAACTTCAGGACCGTGAGTATATGCGGTTCATCCTGAAGAGGCTCCGGGCGGATGTTATCTTCCACTGCGCGGCATATAAACATGTCCCCCTGATTGAAGAAAACCCCGTGGCTGCTATTAAAAACAACGTGTTCGGCACACGGAACATTGTCGATGCCGCGGAGCAAGCGGCGGTATCCCGGTTTGTACTCATTTCCACCGACAAAGCCGTAGAACCGGTAAGCGTATATGGTTCATCCAAAATGCTTGCTGAAGAGATCGTTTTACAGAAGAATAATTCAAGACAACATTTCATGGTGGTTCGTTTTGGTAATGTGTTAAACAGCCGGGGCAGCATTGTTCCCTTATTCAGACAACAGATTTTTAAAGGGGGACCGGTCACCATCACCCACCCCGAAATGAGACGGTTCTTCATGACAATACCTGAGGCAGCCTCCCTGGTTTTAAAAGCCGGTGGGGTCGGAGATGGGGGGAATCTCTATATCCTTGAGATGGGTGAACCAATCCTTATCCGGGACATAGCGGAACAGATGATCCGGTTTTATGGATTTATACCCGAAGGGGAGATCCCCATCCGGACTATCGGATTTCGCCCCGGAGAGAAACTGGATGAAGCCCTCTGGTCTGTTGATGAAGTTCCTGAAGAGACCGATTCTCCAGGCATAAAACGGTTACTGCGGCCCCCCCGGTTCGAAGGGGGTTTAGAATCACTCCTTTCCTCCCTGAATCCTGTCTGTTTCTACGACGAAACCCGGAAAGAGGCCTACCGCAACAGACTGCTGCTTCGGAGAATCCTCAAACCCTTCATCCCCTCCCTGGAGATACCGCCGGATGAACCGGAATACTGATTTCATCCCATTCTTTCGCCCATCCCTCGGAAATGAAGAGGAGCAAGCCCTGCTCGCTGTCCTACGAAGCGGTTGGTTGACCACAGGAAGCGAAGCGAAAAACTTTGAAACGGAGTTCGCTTCCTGCATTGGAACAAAACACGCCCTCGCCTTGAATTCCGCTACAGCCGGGCTTCACTTAAGCCTGGAAGCCCTCGGTATTGGCCCGGGGGACAAGGTCATTACCACCCCCTATACCTTTACCTCCACCGCTGAGGTTGTCCGATATCTCGGCGCTGATCCGGTATTTGTTGATATAGACCCCGACGCCCTGAATATGGCCCCCACATCCCTTGAGAATGCCCTCGAAGAGGACCGTAAAGGGGGAAAGGTAAAGGCGGTGATCCCTGTACATATTGCGGGTAAGCTCTGCGATATGGAGAAGATCCTTGAAATCTGCGGAGAGATACCGGTTATCGAAGATTCTGCCCATGCTTTTCCTGTGAAAAGGGGGAATACCTATGGTGGAGCTTTCGGGAAGGCAGGGATTTTTTCCTTTTATGCTACAAAAACAATTACCAGCGGCGAAGGGGGGATGCTCGTAACCAACGATGATCATCTCGCGAAGCGGGCCTCCCTGATGCGCCTCCATGGAATAAACAGGGAGATTTGGGACCGCTACACAAAACAGGGTGCTTCATGGGAGTACGATGTGGTAGCACCGGGATTTAAGTATAATATGCCGGATATGGCCGCGGCCATAGGAAGAGTTCAACTTCGCAGGGCTGAGGTTTTTTTAAAGCGGCGCCGTGAGATTGCGGACCTTTACCGGAAGCTTATTGGAGATCAGGAGTTACTCATCCTGCCGAAGAAGGCAGGGGAAGACCACGCGTGGCACCTGTTCATTATCCAGGTTCGGGGAATAGACCGGAACGAAATGATCCGTCGTCTCGGTGAGGAAGGAATTGGTACTTCTGTACATTTCAAACCCCTTCATATCATGACCTATTACCGGAAAAGATACGGATATCTGCCGGAAGATTTTCCTGTTTCCCTTGCAGCCTATAAACACGCCATCAGCCTGCCGATCTATCCGGGTCTCACCGACAGCGAGGTAGAGAGAATCGCTGAAACCCTTATCAAAACCGCCGGGTATCTTAAGGGGAAGAGCTAAAGATGTATATTAATGACTTCTCCTTTCCTGATATGCTATACGGGGTAATCCTTGGATCAACGATTCCCCGGGGAACGATCCAGGAGATACTCCTGCCGGAACTCCCCTCTCAGATTAAGGTCCTCACTGCAAAAGAGATCCCCGGATTAAGAGAGTTCACTGTAAGGGAACAGAAGATTCCTCTGTTGGCTTACAGTGAAATCCGCTACGAAGGGGAACCTATCCTTCTTCTTTACGGCCCTGATGAATATGAATGTCGAAATTTTGCTGAGAAAATTGTTATTCGCTATGAAAGCGATTACATCATAGAGACCTTGGAACAACCCGGAGAACACCAGATTGCGGCCAGGCGGGTGATTAATTATGGTGATCCGGACACTGTATTCAGTGGGTCCTTCCAGGAAATTGAGGGGACCTATACCATTCATCCCAAAGACATTTCTACCGGAGACGCTCAGGGAGCCCTCGTCCTGCCCCGTTCCGATTCGAAACTGCAGGTAATCAGCTCTACCCTTTGGCCTGCCCATGTACGGAATACCGTCGCCCTCACACTGGGAATCCCGAAAAAAGATGTCTCAGTTGAATCGTCCGCAATCCTCTCACCTTCCTGGAAAAAACTCTGGTTTCCCAGTCATCTTGCCGCACTGGCCAGCTTGATCACCTTCCATACCAACCGGCCCGCGAAAATCATCCTCAGCCCCCGCGATGAACAGACCTTTGGCCCCGGGAGATCAAAGGTGATTATCCACCATCGTACCGCCCTCGATAAGGAGGGGGGTGCAATTGCTTATGATGTTGATATTCGTATTGATGGGGGAGCATACCCGGCATTCGGGAAAGAGTTACTTGATCGCACCTGCGCCGCGGCACTGGGAGCCTACCGGGGAGAGAATGTTCTCATTTCGGGAAAATTGATCCGGACGACAACCCCTCCAAAAGAGGCTGGTAATGGAATGGGACTGGCTGAAACCTTATTTGCTCTGGAGACTCAAGTAACCCGGATCGCGGAACTTTGTCAACAGTCCCCTGTACAATGGAAAAAGCAGAACTTCCAAAAAAAGGGGGATGTTCTTCCGACAGGCGGCTTCCTCAGGGAGCGGCCGCCCGTAGAGGAACTCATCGACATGGTTTCTGCTGTCTCTGATTTTTCCCGGAAACATGCCTCCTACGAGTTGCTGCGGAAACGGAGACCTTCCCTGCGGTATGAACGTAAACTCCTCAAGGGAATAGGCCTTTCGATTTGTTATCAGGGAAACGGCTTTCTCGGTAAGCGCGACAATGAGCTTCCGGTTACCATGCAGGCCCGTCTGGATACCGAGGGGAAACTCAGTCTGACAACACCCCTCGTTGTCAGTAAAACAGCTGCCGGCTGGAAGAACCTCGCCGGGTCGATTCTTGAGATCGATCCTTCAACAATTGAATTGTACTCAGGGGAAACAACAGGAATCCCCGAGGCGGGGCCCTCCATTTTATCCCGTAATATCACAATAGGAAGCAGCCTGGTAGAGAAATGTTGTGAAGCGATCAGGCAGCGGAGGTTCAGGGACCCCCTTCCCCTTGAAATAAAGCGGACTTTCAGGATACCCCGAAACACTCACTGGAGGGAGGAGGATTTCACCGGAAATCCATTCCTCTCCCGGTCCTGGGCAGCAACAGTAGTTGAGGTGTTTATGGATCCCATACTTCTTGATGTGAAGGTGCGGGGTGTTTGGATGATAGTGGAAGCTGGAAAAATCCTCGACAGGAACTGGGCAGTAGAAACCCTTGAGGAGGGGATCTACTTTGCCCTGCAGTCCTGTGGTGCAAAAGAATGGATACCCTTCGCAAACCCGATGATTCAATTCGCTGACTCCTCTCAGAATAAAACAAAAGGGCTCGGAGACCTTCCTTTCATTGGAGTGCCTTCAGCTTATGTATGCGCGGTTTCCCAGGCTGCGGGATATTATTTCGACAGTATTCCGATAACACCTGCCCTCATGCACCGTTATATGGAGGAGTTATGAGAATCTCCTTTCACTTGAATGGCCGTCATGTCTCAATCAATACAATACCCGAACGCCGGCTTGCCGATATTCTCAGAGAGGATTACGGTCTTGTTGGCACACATCCCGGATGTTACAAAGGAACCTGCGGGTTTTGTACAGTGCTTATGGATGGCAATCCGATCTATTCCTGTCTCCTTCCGGCTTTTGCCGTAAGGGAAAAAACAATAACCACTATTGAGGGATTTCTTCCAACCAGGGAGGCCCAGGAGATACTTAAAGGGTTTCAGGAAGCGGGATGTTTACTCCCGGAATATGTCCTTGCGTCGGTACTTTTCCCGGTCAACAGTCTGCTGGAAACCACTGATATCCCGGATGAAGAGGATATCGAGGAGATAATCCGTTATTGCCACTGGGGCCCTTCCCGCTCCATGGCTTTCCGGGAGGGTATTATCATCGCGGCAAAGTTCAGAAACAGGAGAAAACGGCGTGGTAAGAGAAAGTAGCCACATCTACGTACCCCGAAATCTCGGGGAGCTTCTCGCTATCAGGAAAATCCGTCCTGACGCCCTGCTTTTTGCCGGTGGTACCTATATTTTAAAGGATAATCAGGAAAAGGTCCCTGAGCTGCCCCGGCATATCATCTACCTCATGGACATTGATGAGCTGAAACGGGTCAGCAGGACAGAGCGGTATCTTGAAATCGGCGCGGCTGTTTCGATCAACAGAATCCTTCATGTAGGTAAGCATCTTCTCCCCCGGGCCCTATGGGATGCATTGAAAGGGATAGGTCCGCCGGCTCTCCTCAACCAGGCGACCCTGGGAGGGAACCTCTGTGTTCGAAAGGAGAGGATGAGCGCCTATCATGTCCTCCTGCTGATGGATGTGAAAATCGAACTCCGAAGGACAGGCAGCAGCAGATGGATACCCCTTCAGCGATTTATCGATCTTGAACCCCTCATCGAAAATGGCGAGGTTGTTACAAGAATCAGAATCCCCTTCACCTCCTGGGATTTCCAGATCTATAGAAGACTCCAGGATGGGAAAGATGGGCTAACCTACTGCGCCCTTGCCTCCCGGCAGAAAGAGGTCCTTTCAGCGTTTACTTTTTCATTCGGAGCCCTTGGTCCCCATGTGATCAGAAGCAGGGAAGTAGAATCTGCCCTTCTAGGCAGAAAACTACCTCTCACCGAGCGGGACAAACAGCAGGCCCTTCTCGGTTTACGGCAGACCGTTGAAAGGTCCCATCGGGATTTCTCCTCTTTCCGGAAAGACCGTATCTTGAGTATCTTCTCTTCCACCCTTGATATGCTCATACCGGAGTAAATGAGGCTGTGCGGTAACTCTAAATAATAAATTTCAACACTATATATGATAGTATAAAAATATAAAGCCACCATATATAGTGCTAAGGACAGCCTCGATTCAGTGGGATTAAGTTAGGGGCCGGCCTGAATTCGACCTTTACAGATACGGAACGAATTTGTATAGTCATCCACATAGAGGTTCCATTGATGCCCGATTTTGTACACCTGCACAATCATTCAGATTACTCACTACTAGATGGAGCTGCTTCGATTCCGGGCCTTGTAGCCCGCGCCAAAGAACTGGGGATGAAACATCTCGCTCTAACTGATCATGGGAACATGTTCGGGGCTTTGCGGTTCTACAAAACCTGTAGAGAGGAGGGTCTCAACCCCATCATTGGCTGCGAGCTCTATGTCGCCCCCGGTTCCCGGTTTGTGAAGAGGGGAACTGAAAATGGAAACAGGTACTTCCACCTGGTACTGCTCGCAAAGAACCAGGAAGGTTACCGGAACCTGATCCAGCTTACCAGCCGGGGATACCTTGAAGGGTTTTACTATAAACCAAGAGTCGATATGGAGCTCTTAAAGTTGTACTCAGGCGGGATTATCGCCCTGTCCGCCTGTCTTGGAGGGGAAATTCCCTACCTTATCCTCCAGGGCGCGAAAGATGAAGCGAAAAAAAGGGCTCTGGAATTCCAGGAAATTTATGGTGAACGGAATTATTACCTGGAGCTTCATCGCCATGGTATCCAGGAACAGAAGATCGTTAACGAAAACCTGGTCCGCATTTCCCGGGAAACGGGTATCCCCCTGGTTGCTACCAACGACATCCACTATACCTACAAGGAAGATGCCAATGCCCAGGACATCCTCATCTGTATCGGGACCAACCGAAAACGGGATGAGAAACGTCGCATGCGCTTCGGGGGCCCTGAATTCTACCTGAAAACGCAGGAGGAAATGGAGAAACTTTTCTCCGATGTTCCTGAAGCCCTGGTAAACACCCTGAAGATCGCTGAAAAATGTGATCTCACCATCGACCTGCCCGGCCCTCTTCTTCCGGATTATGAAATCCCTCCTCAATTCAGCAGTCCCGACGAATATCTCCGGCACCTTACCCATGAAGGACTCAAAGAACGGTATCCCGATATTACCGAAAAGATCCTTGCGCGGGAAAATTACGAACTCGAAACTATAATCTCCATGGGATTTACCGGCTATTTCCTTATTGTATGGGATTTTATCCACTGGGCACTGGAACATGATATACCCGTTGGCCCCGGGAGAGGATCGGGAGCAGGATCGATCGTCGCTTTCTCGCTGAAGATTACCGATATCGATCCCCTTAAGTACAACCTGCTCTTTGAGCGCTTTTTGAATCCCGAACGAGTTTCAATGCCCGATTTCGACATCGATTTCTGCTTCGAACGGCGGCAGGAGGTGATCGATTATGTAACCCGGAAATATGGAAAAAAAAGGGTCGGGCAGATTATAACCTTCGGGACCCTTAAGGCGAAAGCTGTTATCAAGGATGTTGCCAGGGTACTTGATATCCCCTTTGCTGAAGCAAATCAGATTTCAAAGCTGGTTCCCGATGGACCCAAGGTTACGCTGAAAGATGCCTTCGAAGCTGAACCGAAACTTAAGGAACTGGAGAACCGTGGAGGGATATACTCTGAACTGATCGATACAGGAAAACGCCTCGAGGGATTGAACCGGCACTGCTCAACCCATGCTGCCGGGGTTGTCATCGGAAAAGAGAACCTCACCCATTATGTTCCTCTTTACCGGGACTCAAAGACCGGATCGGTCACTACCCAATACACTATGGACCAGCTCGAAAATTGCGGCCTGGTTAAAATGGATTTCCTGGGTTTAAAAACCCTTACCCTGATACAAAATACTGAAAATCTTATCCGGGTAAAGGAAAAAGATTTCGCTGTTGCCTCCATTCCAGAGAACAATGAAGCAACATTTTTCCTGCTTGGCCAGGGAAAAAGCGCCGGCATATTCCAATTTGAAAGCTCGGGAATGCAGAGTATCCTGAAACAGGCTAAACCGAACTCCATAGAAGACCTTATCGCTTTAAATGCTCTTTACCGTCCCGGGCCGATGCAGAATATCCCGCAGTTTATTGAGTGCAAAATGGGAAGACGGCCCATATCCTACCCCGACCCGAGCCTCAAAGAAATTCTCAAACCAACTTACGGGGTTATCGTATACCAGGAACAGGTAATGCAGGTAGCCCAGATCATCGGGGGATTCTCTCTCGGTAAAGCTGATATTCTCAGGCGGGCAATGGGAAAAAAGAAAGAGAAAGAGATGGAGCGGATGAAAGTGGAATTTATCCGCGGAGCAAAGGAACGGGGATATAGGGAAAAACTTGCGGATTCCATCTTTGAAATGCTCAAACCCTTCGCGGGTTATGGATTCAACAAATCCCACGCCGCAGCCTATTCGGTACTTGCCTATAAAACAGCCTATCTGAAAGCCAACTATCCAGCGGAATTCATGGCGGCAACCCTTACCAACGAAATCAATAACACCGATAAACTATCCCAGTACATAACTGAAACCCGGGAAATGGGAATCGAAATTCTCCCTCCGAGCATCGCTCTGTCAGAAAAGTACTTCAGTGTCGCGGATGGGAAAATTGTGTACGGGCTCATAGGAATAAAGAATGTAGGTTCTTCAGCTGTGGAAGAGATTCTCCGGGCAAGAATTGAGGGTGGAGAATTTTCCTCGTTCATCAATTTTCTCGAAAGGGTAGACCTTAAGGTAGTGAACCGAAAGGTGTCTGAAACTTTGATAGCTACAGGAATTTTCGACGGAATGGGACACAATCGAGCTACCCTTATATACAATCTTGGCCGTGTATTGGAGTTTGTTTCCCGAAGAAAAGAGGAGGAACGGTCCGGACAGGCTTCCCTCTTTGGAACCGAGGAAGCATCCCCATTTAATACCATCGAATTGGAACCGGTGGAAGAGTGGCCTCAGAAAGAGCTTCTGCAGCAGGAGAAAGAGCTTCTCGGTTTTTACTTCTCCGGACATCCTCTGGATAAATACCGTGGTATCTGGGAGAAATCGACAAACCTGGATTTAACACGAAGAGACCGTGCCCAGAAAGAGAAAAGTTACACAATCCTTGGTCTCCTGAAAGGACTTCGGAGCATACCAACAAAAAACGGCCTAAAAATGGCCTTCGCCGTTCTTGAGGATTTTAAGGGCTCTATCGAGCTTGTTTTCTTCCCGGATATCTGGGAACAGATCGGAGAAAGTATCAAAGAAGATGAGGTTATCGGACTTACAGGAAAGATAGACCTTTCCCGGGGTGATCCAAAGTTCCTTGTAGACTCGATATTAAAACCGGAGGAACTGGAGGAGTCCCGGCAGCAGGAAATACATATCCGGATAGCTCATACCCTCGAACACGAAGACGCCCTGTATGATTTCAGGTCCTTTCTTATCGGATATCAAGGTGCCTGTCCGGTATATCTACACCTGCAAGGTGCCGCGAACAGGAAAGAAACGGTGATCCGCGTATCATCCCATATGGGGATTTCCTCAAAAAGGGAAGTCCTTGAGAATATTCAGCAACATCCCCAGGTTCTCGAAGTCTGGAAAGAGTAGCAAAACGAATACAGGAGAGTTCTTATGCAAACAATCATGAAAATTACAAGCAGTGTAATCACAGCCTACATGCTGCTCATATTCTTAAGGGTCCTTCTCACCTGGTTCAGGGGACCTGAAGTTGGCCGCCCCATTGAACTGCTTGGTAAAATAACCGACCCCTATCTCAATTATTTCAGGCGGTTCAAATGGCTTAAGGTAGCGGAAATAGATTTTTCCCCAATTGCCGCGATAATCCTGCTCATCATTCTGACAAATTTTACGAGCACCATCGGCGCCCTCGGCACCATCACCCTCGGAATTACCCTTGCCCTTGTTATTGGATCGATCTGGTCCGGAGCCTCATGGATCCTCACCTTCTTTATCATCATTACCATCATCCGGTTCATTGCTTTACTTTTACAACGGAACACCGCTTCTCCGTTTATCCATACTCTCGATATGATTCTCCGGCCGGTAACCGGAAGGATCCCCCGGCTCTTCTTCCGGGACCGGTTAATCACCTACCAGACCGCTCTGGCTACGACAGCGGCATCTCTGATAATCGTAAACATCCTGGGCAACCTTATTACCGGACAGGCAATCAGGCTCCTTTCAGCCCTCCCTTTTTAGTACGATGTTTCTCGTGGAGCTGACCCAACCGGTATCCCAGGTACGGGGTGTCGGTCCCGCGGTAAACCGCAGCCTGGGAACCCTCGGTATCCACACCATCAAAGATCTCCTGACCCATTTCCCCCGGGGATACGAAGACCGGCTTTCTCCGGTTGCATTGAAAGAGGGGAAAACCGGAAAGCCGGTTAACACCCTGGTTCGGGTCATTGCCCATGATTATTTCGGTTATGGACGAAAAAGAACCTTGAAGGTGTGGGTGGAGGATGAAACGGCCAGGGGCACACTTGTCTGTTTTGGAAGGAACTTCCTCGCTCAAAAACTTGTTATCGGGGAAGAATTTTACCTGTACGGAACCTTCACCTACCGCCACGGGGAACTTCAGTCAGGAACCTTTGATGTTGAAAAGCCTGGGGATCCCTCCCAATCTTTCGGCCGGATACTGCCTCTTTACCCACTGACCGAGGGACTCAGCCACAAGGTCATGCGTAAGATTATTTCCTACGCATTAAAAATGTATGGAAAGAATGTGGAGGAGGAACTTCCCTCAACCCTTCCTGGGGCAAAAAACTTCCCCGAAAAAGGGCAGGCCCTGGAATGGATCCACTTCCCGCTTACTTTTCAGGAAATGAAAGCAGCCCGGGACCGTTTTATCTTTGAGGAGCTGTTTTTCCTTCAGTTGATGGTAGGACGAAGATCTTTCGCCAGAAAGGGAAGCCAGAGGGAGCGAAGGGAGTGTCATGGCAGGATCATGGAAAAGGTGGTAGAGAACCTCCACTTTACCCTCACGAAAGACCAGGAGAGGTCCCTCGCCCAAATCAGGGAAGATTTAGCTGCCGACAGGCCAATGGGGCGGCTTCTCCAAGGAGATGTTGGAAGCGGGAAGACCCTTGTTGCTTTTCTCGCCGCGACACTCGTTATCGAGGGGGGCAAACAGGTGGCCTTTATGGCCCCGACAGAGCTTCTTGCCCGACAGCACGCGGATAACGCGGCCAAAATGCTAGAACCCCTTGGGATAAGAACGGCATTTTTAAGCGGTAATCTTCAGGATAAAAACAGGAAACCTCTTTTATCGGCCCTTGAAGAGGGGGAAGTTGACCTATTAATAGGTACCCATGCCCTCTTCAGCCGGGATGTATCCTTCAAGAATCTTGGTCTGTCGATTGTGGATGAACAACACCGCTTCGGGGTGCTCCAGCGTCTTGCCCTCATGGAAAAGGGAAAGCAGCCGGATCTCCTGCTCATGACAGCAACCCCTATTCCCCGGACTCTTACCCTTACCCTCTTCGGTGACCTGGATGTATCAACTATCAAAACTATGCCCCCAGGAAGGCTTCCGGTTGAGACCCACCTGACCCGTCACGGCAATGAATCCAAAGTATACAATTGGATCCGCGAGGAACTGGACAGGGGAAGACAGGCCTATTTCGTTTATCCCCTTATACAGAGATCAGAGAAATCCCGGTTAAAGGATGCCGAGGGAATGTACCATCACCTTTCGGAAACTGTATTTCCCGACTACCGCCTTGGACTCATTCACTCCCGTCTGAAGGAAGAGAATAAGCGAAAGATCATGGAGGCCTTTGTTCAGGGGCGGATTCAGCTCCTTGTATCCACAAGTGTCGTTGAGGTTGGGGTTGATGTGGCAAACGCTACCTGCATGGTGATTGAACATGCCGAACGGTTCGGTCTGTCCGCGCTGCATCAACTCCGGGGACGGGTAGGCCGGGGAAAACAGAAAAGTTTCGCGTTCCTCCTTTACACTGAGCCCATGACAGATGAAGCCCGGCAGCGTATCATGATTATGAAGGACACTAGCGATGGATTTAAAATCGCCGAAAAGGATTTAAAAATCCGGGGACCCGGTGACCTTGCGGGAAAGCAACAATCCGGCTTTCTCCGATTACAGATTGCCGACCTCATCCGGGATTATCATGTCCTCCTCAAAGCCCGGGAAGATGCTTTTTCCCTCGTGGAAAAAGACCCCGGGCTGCTCTCTCCCGATAACCGGGGACTCCGTCATGTCCTGACCTGCTGCCCCCCTTTTGAAGAGAGTTTTCTCGCTGGAGTGTAAGAATCAGACTATAGGCTATTAGACTGTGTAGGCTATTAGACTGTGTAGGCTATAGGCTATAGGCTGTAGGCTGTCGCTACCTTTTATATCATTCTTCCTTATCGTGTTTTTTCATCCCTTGCATCTTTACGATAATTCTTTGCCGGTAAATTACCTTGATTTTCCCAAAGATAGCTGGCACAATTTCTTCTACCTGACCCGTTATCCGGGCTTTGAAGGAGAGTGGATGCGAATAACCGGAGGGATATACCGCGGAAGAAAAATTACCGTTCCCAAAGGGATCATCAAACCGGCAATGGATAGAATGAGGGAATCGATGTTCTCCATCCTGGGTAATCTTGATGAGCTTTCTTTCCTTGACCTCTTCTGCGGATCGGGAATTGTTGGTATTGAAGCTGCCTCCCGGGGAGCCGGTCCAATAGTCCTGGTGGAGAAAGATCCGGGGAAACGGCAGACAATCCTTAAAAATATCTCCTTCGTGGAAGTTGACATCCGCCTTTTTACCATGACAGCCCAGAAATATATCAGGATACACCGGGATCCCTTCGATATTATATTTCTCGATCCCCCCTTTCCCCTTCAGGGAAAACCGGACCTGGTAGCGTCGGTTGGGAAATCAGGTATTCTGAAAGAGTCAGGGATTGTTATGATACACCATCCGTCTGAAGAAACATGGGAAGAGGAGATTGAAGGGTTGATCCAGTATGACAGACGGACCTATGGGAGATCGATTCTCCTTTTCTATCGACGGAAAGAGGAATCATAGGAATCATCGATCAACCGCGTCGATCCAGCGGATTAATCGTTCTTTAAGTTCTAATTTTGTGGGACCTGTTTCATTGGGAGGCAGGAGGATAGCCTCAGATCGATCTGTCTCTTCAATACCTGCTTCCCGGGACATAAAGAGAAGGATCCTTAAGTTATCAACTTTTTCGGTCATTGGTCCCCCTTTCACTATGATAGTATCCCGGACTTTGGAATATTTCAGGAACATTCTTCTGTTTTTACAGAGAAGTTGCCTTTCTTATCATTTTAGATTATTATTTGAAAATGAGTGCTGGCGAATATGGGAAAATATGATATCCTGAAGAAAGTTCCGAGAGAGGGTTTTATAAAAATAACCAGGGAACCGGCAGCTCCCATAGAGGGATCCCAAAAAGCGGCTCTTATCAGGAAAGGTAATGAGCTATTTAATACCGGGCAGTTCAGTACGGCAAAGCGGATCTTTCTTACAACCGGATATTCCGATGGTCTTATCCGGATGGGAGATTATTATCTTGAGAATGGCGATCCTCTGGAGGCTTTGCGAATGTACTGGATTGCTCCATCGCCTTCAAAAAAAGAAATGTTAATTGAACAAATAGCCGGTCTTCTTCAGGGCTGGCTACAAGATGATTGAGGAATATTATGATTGAAAACATGCCTGAAACCCCTGAAACTCCTATCGAAGAGGGGGATGAGCTTGAAGAACAGATCTTGAATGAAATTTCAGAACTGTCTAAACGGGGATACCAATTATTAAAAGAGAACCTCGTTAAAGAGGCAGAGGTCGAATTTGAAAAGATCCTTGAGTTTGATCCGTTCAATAATTACGCCCTTGTGGGCCTTGGAGATGCCGCACGAAAACATGGACAGCATCGCCGGGCAATCGGATACTACCAGACCTGTCTTGAGCACCATTCCGGGAACAATTACGCCCTCTTTGGTCTGGCCGACTGTTATAAAGCACTTAAGCAGTTCAACCAGGCCATCAGGATCTGGGAGCAATACCTCCACCATGATGATCAGAACGTAACAGTCCTCACCAGGGTCGCTGATGCTTACCGGAAGGTGAGGGATTTCAAGCGCTCCAAAGAGATCTACCTGCGTGTCCTGGAAATGGAATCTGATAATGCCTATGCCCTTATCGGGCTTGGACACCTCCATTATGATTTCCGCGAGTATGAAGGAGCTTTAAAGTATTGGGAACGGATGCTTGAGATCCATGGAGAAAATGTTGATATCAGGGTCCTGACCTCTCTTGGTAATTGTCACCGGAAAATGAAAACCTTCGAGCAGGGGATCCGATACTTCGATATGGCTCTGAATATGGAGCCGAGGAATTTTTATGCTCTTTTTGGTATGGCAGACTGTTACAGGGGTCTTAATCATCCGGAAAAGTCCCTTCAGTACTGGAACCAGATACTTGATAAGGACCCGAATAATAAAGTAATTCTCACCCGGGCAGGAGACGCTTACCGGGGGATGGAAGATTTTAATAACGCTGTGGAATACTATCACAAAGCTCTTAACATCGAATTTGATGTGTATGCTGTCCTTGGACTGGCTCTTATCAACAAGGAGAGAGGTAATTATCGTGATGCTATTGAAAGCCTTAAAGGTCTCATTAAGAATGATGAAAAGAATCATCGCCTTTACATGGAGATCGCGGAATGCCATGTCGCCTTGAGGGAGAAATCCCAGGCAATTGAGACGTTAAGTCAGTTTCAGCGGTTGGGAATACGAAACGTTCATGTTTCGGAATACATTGATAAGTTGAGGCGGGGATAACAGCTACTGGGTTTCCTCCGGATCTTTTAGGACCGCCCTGATTCTCCGCACCCCGGCAGAGGAGGATTGTTCCTTGACAATCTTAAATTCCCCAAGTTCTCCCGTTCGCTTCACATGGGGACCTCCGCAAACCTCTTTCGAGAATTCTCCGATGGAGTATACTTTAACCTTCTCTTCGTAACGATCACCAAAGAAAGCAAAAGCTCCCTTCTGTTTCGCCTCTTCGAGGCTGATGATCTCCATGGATACAGGCAAATCTTTCTGTATCTGCTCGTTGACAAGGTTTTCAACCTGTGCAATTTCTTCCGGTGCCATCTTTTCCGGGTGGTCGAAATCGAACCGTAACCGTTCGGTGGTGATATTGCTTCCCTTCTGCTGAACATGGTCGCCAAGAACGATATGCAGGGCTTTGTGGAGAAGATGGGTAGAGGTATGAAGCCGGGTGGTCATCTCTGAATTATCCGCGAGACCTCCCTTAAATCCCTTTTCAGCCCCCTTCTTTGACAATTCCTGGTGCTTCTGAAAAGCCTTATCAAAACCCTGCCGGTCCACTGACAGGCCATGTTCCGAAGCGAGTTCTTCAGTTATTTCGATGGGAAATCCGTAGGTATCGTAGAGTTTGAAGGCGATCCGCCCGGGTACTATTCTTTTTGCCCCCTTCAACAGATTTGGCAGGAGTTTCTCAAATTCCAGGACCCCTTTTTGCAGGGTCTTTAGAAACCTGCCCTCCTCAAGTTCAAGCTCACTTAAGATGAGTTTCTTTTTCCGCGCGAGTTCCGGGTAGATTTCCCGGTTTATCTCAATTACCATCTCCGCGGGTTTCAGGAGGAACTTTTCCTCTACCCCCAGTTTTCTCGCGTGCCGGATCGCCCGCCGAATCAACCTCCTGAGAATATATCCCTGTCCGAGGTTTGAGGGTTTTGCACCCTGTTCGTCCCCAAGAATGAAAGCAGCTGTTTTCACATGGTCGCAGATAATCCGGATCGATTTATCAATCTCTTCGTCAATCCCATACTTCTTGCCGGTAAGCTCTTCGACAATACCAATGAGAGGTCTAAATGCTTCGGTATCGTAAACGGTGGTTTTTCCCTGAAGGATCGCCGCTGTTCGATCGATCCCCATTCCCGTATCGACGCACTTCCGTTCCATGGGAACAAAAGAGCCATCGGCCTGTTTGATATACTCCAGAAAGACGTCGTTCCAGATCTCCATATACTTACCGCAGCCGCATCCCGGTTTACAATCCGTACCGCAGGGATCCATGCCGGTGTCTATGAACATTTCGGTATCGGGACCACATGGCCCGGTTTCCCCGGCAGGACCCCACCAATTGTCCTTTCGGCCAAGGAAATGGATCCTCTCCCCGGGGATACCGAGAGATTCCCATATCTCAGCGGAAGTTGTGTCCGCCAAAACCAGATCATCCCCGGCAAAGACGGTTACTGAAAGTTTTTCCACATCGATCCCGAGCCACTGTGGTGATGTTAAAAATTCAAAGCTCATTTTTATCGCTTCTTCTTTAAAATAATCGCCTAATGACCAGTTGCCAAGCATCTCAAAAAAGGTCAGGTGACTTGAATCCCCTACCTCATCGATAGCCTGGGTCCGTATACACTTCTGAAAACCGGTGAGCCTGTTACCGGCGGGATGGGTTTCCCCTAAAATAAAGGGAACAAGGGGATGCATACCGGCAGTCGTGAAAAGGACCGTGGGATCATTCTCGGGAATAAGAGATTTCCCGGTGATCACTGTGTGATTCCGGGAACTGAAAAAATCTAAATATTTCTTTCGCAGGTCGTTAATTGTCATAGGCACGATAGTACGAACGGCAAACATAAATGTCAAGGTTTCCCTTGATTGCGATGAAAAAGGATGGTAGGTTCTATCCATGGCAAGGAAGAAAAAAGGGTTGGAGGAATTCATATCCGGATTATCCATGATCTTTGTATTTGGTTTTCTCTATTTTTTTGTTTTTCATAGAGCCTGGTGGATGCTCTTCCCCCTGGTATTTGCCGGAATTCTTCCGGCTGTGCAGGGATTTTTACGGTATATCGGCGAAAGAGACTCCCGGCAGCGTATTCCTGAAAATAATAAACCTCGATCACCGGGAGATCCGGAAAAAATAATTCTCCGGTTAGCCCGTAAGCTTGAAGGCCGGGTCACCCCTGCCCTCGTTGCCATCGAATCGGACCTCTCCATCGAAAAAGCTGAAGAGGTACTTCAGAATCTTGTGAAACGGGGATTTACCTCCATGGAGGTCCGGGATAATGGAACTATAGAATACTTCTTCGAAGAATTCCTCCCCCCTAGTACGGATAGACCGGGTCTGCTTAATAGTTAATGTTTCTGGTAGTTTAATTAAAAATCTTCGAGTTGGTCCCGAACCCTGTCGGTGAGAAATTCCGGAACTATATACGCCACAATTCCCACCTTTTTCACCCTCATTTCGAGGAACCCTTTTTCAACAAGTTTTTCGAGATTCTTCTTTGCCTCTTCCAGAGCGATATCCGCCTCAAGGGCGACCTCAGAAGGGTTTACAAGCCCCCCATTTCGCCGGGCAATCTTCAGGATTATTCTTTCAGATGATTCTTTCTTGATTTTTCTTCTAAAATCATCCCGGTATTCCCGTTTGAACCGGTTGTCTTCCCGGGAAAAGGCCGGATCCAGTACCGCCCTGTACCCTAACCGGAGATTCGCTTCCCTTACCTGAAGCGGCATGGTCAGAAGATCGTATAACCCGCCAATTCCACCGAGCCCCGCGGTTATTAAATAGAGAACCCCTGTACCGAATTTACCAAGATAGAAACGGTGAAGACCAAGAGCGCCAAAACCGGAAATAAACCAGAGAAAATATGCTACAATTGTTGAATACACAACGACTCCTTCCGTTTAGATACTCCCAAACAGATATAAGCAGATGATTTTATACAAGATACTCATTTTTCTGGTCGATGACAATCTTCCCCTCCTCAGTGAGAGTGCGGATATATTCAAGAAATTCTTTTGTTGCCGCATCGACATCAACTTTTAGCATCTTTCCAAGACATTCGTGCTCCTCATTGATGAGTACGCGCCTGCGGTTAGAAACATTTGAAAGGATTTTCTCCTTTACTGAATCCTCCTTGCCCTTCAGGATTACGGCGATCTCCTCCTCGGCAAACTCCCTGAGGATATCTTCAAGATCCTTGTCCCTCATTTTGAGGATCAGATCAATAGTAAAGAGCCGTTCCCTGAGGTTCTTTGAAAGTTCAGGATCGATGGACTCAAGGCCCTGAAGAAGGGTTTCCTCCTCGGAAAGGTGCATATGTTTCAATATTCCCGCGAGGGTGTCCGGACCGTTTATCTCCTCGGTAATCACCCGGCCCTGGGTACGGAGCCGATCTATTAAAACCTCCTCCATTTTCACCAGAGCATCGGGATGGACCGGTTTCATCCGGGCCATCCACAATACGATTTCGGTCTGATCCTTAAGGCTAAAGGTCTTTAACAAAGCTGAAGCTTTTTTCGCTTCCAGGTGAGAGAGAATGATTGCCTTTACCGCCGGGCTTTCCGATTTCAGTAAGAGAGCAATTTGAAGATTTTCCACATCCGCAAGGAACGCGAAAGGGCGGTCCTCCGCGAAGGGATGGACCCGTTTCAACAATGCCCGGGCCCGTTCCTCTCCAAACGCAGCGGAAAGCATAGTCCGGGCTGTTTCCGCCCCGCCCTGCCTTACAACACCTTTACGAGCGAGCAGGCCGAAATCTTCCAGGATCCTGTCAGCTTCTACCTTTTCAATCCCTTTGATGCCGGTAATCTCACGGGTTATCTTCTCAATTTCAGCAGGATCAAGATGCTTGAGGATCCGCCCCGCATCCTCTTTCCCCAAAAGCAGGAGAAACTTGGCAACCTTTCGGTAACCCATACCCTTTATTCCGGTTTTTAACAGGCCGCGGATACCGATCTCCCGGGGAGAGAGGACATTGGTCCCTTCAGAATCTCTATCCCCATCGTTTTGAAGTTGTCCAAGTATCAAGGGTTTCAACTTACCCTCTTTGTGTTGATCTTTCGTCAATTTTTTCTTTTTCGATGATTCCTTTGGGGATAAATCGCCCTCCCCTGACTTTCCGGATATTACTTTCTTATAGGCCTTAAGACCCCTCTTTTTTCGGTCCATGGAGATATCATATCAGCCAAAGAGGGGGGAATCAAGGGAATGAATAAT
>JAGLYY010000470.1 GCA_023131935.1 Spirochaetales bacterium
AGAGCACACAGAGAAAAGGGGAGATGGCTTAGGTCATAGCACCCTGAAGCAACTGTTTCTGCTTCAACAATATTTCCAAAATCCCCCCTCCATTCTTCCTCTGTGTTCTCTGTGGCAAAATTTCTTATTCGTTTGAAGCAACAAGCCACAGATACCCCCGTAACTTGTAATTCGCCGCTTTTCTGCACTATACTTTACAGCAGAGAAGGAATTGATAATGCGTACCAATACTACATTGAGCGCGGAGTTCCTCAAGCACTATAATATCCTTCACGAAATAGGTCTGTGGGAAGAGCTGGAAGATATGCACCGGGATATCCACGACTTGGAAGAGCTTACCAGCACGGCCATCGAAATTTTCAATAAACACTCCATTGAGAAGCTCATCGATTATGTCATCTCTTTCCTGCTCGATAAATATGTCCCCTCCTACCTTTTGTTTGCAATGAAAGAACCCCTTTCCGGGGAAGTCCGTACCATGTGTTATGAGAACCTCAAGGAAACACATACCGAATACCATCTGGAAAACTTTGAGGTATACGAAGAGTTTTTCGAAAAGTATCCCAACCCAATCAGTTTCACCCTTTTTGAATATCAAATTGATAAAAAAGAGTTAACCGATAAGCTTCTCGAGTTTCGGCCCGAATTTATCGTACCGATGTCGGGGATCGGCGGAATCCTTGGAATTGTACTGGTCGGACAGAAGATCATTGACAGGGGATACAGTCAGCATGAAATATCCTATATCCACAGGACCCTCAAATTCGCCTCAACAGGGATTCAAAATAACCTGCATCACCAGAGTTCTATTATCGACTGCAAGACGAAGCTGTTCAATCATTACTATTTAATGAAACGTCTGGAGGAGGAGCGGATAAGGGTAGAACGTCATGGATCAGAGACGGAACAGAACAACCTTCTATAAACCGGGATTCCTCTTTCGCGCCTCCCGGTACCATAACCGGGAATAATGCCTTAAATTCTGTTTAAATAAAGAAGCCGGCCTCAACGCCGGCTTTTAAGGGAGATATGTGCAATCGATAGCCTATCACGTGTATTTCCCTTCGTTTAATGCTTTTCAGCATGTAAGATAAAATCCTTTAACTATGTAATTTGTGGGACCTTCTATAGTTGCCTCCTCCCTGTAAAACAGGTCTTATGCCTATACAAAGCCTATACAGAAGAACCGGAATCCGGCTCCTCAGATCCAATTTACACTATTAAATTTAACTCACTCCGGGGCTGCCGTCAAGGTTTGTTTGAAAGAAAACCCCACTTTTTTCAAGCGGGGTTTATGAAGTCTATACAGTCGATAGAATCCGCTCCGAACTATAGAGCCTGGCGGTAAAGTAGACGAGAACCAACAACGTTAGAAGGTTTACCACCACCGTAATTAGAAGATGGAGGAGGGAAGCCTGGCTGAAAATGATCCCCTTAAGAAGGAATACCCCGTTTACTACCGGGATGAGATAGAGAGAGAGGGAACTGCTGGGGTCCATCTGCATTGTGGCAATTCCAATTAAGATAGCGAGCATGTAGACCGGCATAACATATCCAGCCCCCTCCTTAGCACTCTTTGCCATGCTTCCCAATAAAACAATGCTTGAAGCAGCTACACCACACATGCTGAGAATACCGATTAGGAAGGGAAGCATCTTCGTGAAAGTAAATATCTGTAACCCCGCTCCTGCTGCATCTCCGCCGAAACCCCCGATAAAATGAAATCCGATAAGGAGACCGAGGAAAGAGGCAACTCCGGATATAAGGGAGGAAGATACAACAAACATCACCTTTCCCATCGCGATGGAACCCCGGGATACCTGGTTCACCAGCAGGGAAGCAAGGCTGCCCCGCTCCCGTTCACCAGCAGTAGTATCGATACCTATACTCATGGATCCGGCAAAAAGATATATCAAGATAATGTACGGTAAAAGGAGCCCGATAAACCCGGCGCCTTGAGCTTCTTCCGGGGCAGTATCAACCCTTTTCAGATGGATGGTATCGAGGTCCCCCAGGGAAAGACCAACCCTCTTTAGGGTAGTTTCGGAAATACGGTTTTCATAGACCACCAGAGCAGCGTCGATCATGTCAGTCGCGAAGGTAGATTTCGAGTTCGTAGAGTCGAAGGTAACTTCAACCGTTGCGGTTTCCCCGGGGAGATAACCTTCCGGAAAGAAGAGAACAAGATGATGATTGCAGTCCTCTCGCGGATCGGTGGAAAATTTCA
>JAGLYY010000471.1 GCA_023131935.1 Spirochaetales bacterium
TGGGTTCGGTGGCACTGAAATTCTGTACAGCCTGAATAAAAACATCCTGGAGGATATCTTCAGCTTCCTCAGAACTCCTTACCTTTGATCGAATAAAGCTGAGTAGTCTCGGGTGTTCATCGCGGTATGTATTTTCAAGTTCAGCCACTTTCCTGGAAACCTTCTTCATGTTCTGTAGTTTAGTTATTATCTATGACGAAGAACAGGATTTTTTCGTATAATTCGCGGATAGAATTCATGTATTTAAGAAAACATCTACCTATATGCGGCAGACAGATTCTCCAAATTTGACGGTAGAACTTGTGATATAATGTGTTAGGTCGATCGTCATCCATAAATTTAGAGGAGGCATATCATGCCTTTTGAACCTTACATACATTTTGGAGCAGGCTTGGAACCGACTACCAGGAACATTGGGTCCTTACGGGGAAACGGTCACTACTATAGAACTCGGAGAAGTACCTAACAAGGGCGTTGAATGTACTGAGAGAAAGGATTTATATTCAGAATTGGTATATAGTTGTAAAAATAAGCAAATATGGATAAAATACATGTATGTTTAAAGGAGAAAATGTGTCTATAATTGATGAACTCCCCTCTATTTATTCAGACGCAATAGGAAGGAAATACGCAATCTCATGCGATGACACTCATAAAAAGAATTTTGGTCAGTATTTAACTCCAGTAGAAATAGCTAATCTCATGTCTGATATGGTAACTCCAATTAAAAATAAAAATGAAATATCCATACTTGATCCAGGTTGTGGTGTTGCAATTCTTACTTCTGCCTTATGTGAAAAGATCTTGGCTAATTCCCCAAATATTAAAACGATTAGCTGTTTTGGCTATGAACTTGATCCTGCAATAATTCCGTATACTCATAAATCATTGGAATATTTAAATACATGGTTATCATCGAAAGGAATTGAATTTCGTTATGAAGTGATCATAAAGGATTTTATTATTGATAATTCATCTTTATTCGATGATTCTCCTTCTTTATTTCAGTTAGAAGAAACTCAAAAATTTGATATAATCATATCAAATCCGCCTTATTTTAAAATTAGTAAAGATGATATCAGGGCAAAAGTGGCCCATAAGATTGTTTTTGGACAACCTAATATTTATGGTATATTTTTGTATCTATCAGCACTTTTATTAGAAGAAAATGGTCAACTGATTTACATCACTCCAAGGAGTTATACTTCCGGTAGTTATTTTAAAGCTTTTAGAAAACATTTCCTTAATGAAGTTTCTCTTAGAAGATTTCATCTATTTTCCTCCAGAAATAAGGCTTTTAACAGAGATGCGGTCTTGCAGGAAAATATCATTCTTCATGCTGTGAAAAACAGGAACAATGATAAAGTTATAGAAATTAGCACAAGTTCCGGCTCCCTTTCGGATGAAGATGTGAATATTCGGTCCATACTTATGGCAAATGTTCTTATTGGTAATGAAGAAGATAAAAAAATATTTTTACCAATTACCGAAAAAGAAGAAAGCATTATTGAACATATGCATTCATGGAAAAACAATCTTAACAAACTAGGGTTTGAAATTTCTACAGGGAAAATAGTTCCTTTTCGAAACAGAAATTATCTATTAGGTGATTTTGATATTCATAAGATAAAAAAAGATTTTGTTCCATTAATCTGGATGAATCATATAAAAATGGGCGAAATAAACTGGCCTATCCCTCAATTTAGAAAAGAACAATATTTCCATGTTTTAAAGGAATCAAGGAAATTATTAATCCCTGCTGGAAATTATGTTTTAATGCGTCGATTTAGTGCAAAAGAAGAAAAGCGTAGAATAAATACTGCCCCTCTTCTGAGAAAAGATTTAACATACGAAACAATCGGCCTTGAAAACCATTTGAATTATATTTATCGAAAAAATGGGAAAATGACTCAAGAAGAAGCTGTTGGTTTGTCTGCAATTTTTAATACAGAATTTTTTGATATTTATTTTAGAACATTTAATGGCAATACGGAAGTCAGTGCGACCGAAATGAGAGAATTGCCTTTACCTAATATTGATGTAATTCATAAAATTGGGGTTATGCTTTTAAATGAGGGTAAAAGCTTGGACGATATTGAAAATTTACTGATAGCAAGTTAACCAGGATTTATTAAGTGAATAAAATAGAAGAAGCACAAGAAATTCTTGAAGATCTTGGAATGCCCAGAGCACAGAGTAATGAAATATCTGCTTATACATTTCTTGCTTTATGCGGGATTTCAGAAAATGATAAATGGAACAAAGCATATCGACGCAGTCTTACAATTACAAAAGGAATTATGACCTTTATTTACGAAAAATATGAGAAAGAATATGCTCCTAACACCAGAGAAACTTTCAGAAGACAAGTCCTCCATCAGTTTGTTCAGGCAAGAGTTGCTGATTATAATCCGGATAATCCTGAATTACCAACAAATAGCCCGAAAGCACATTACGCCATAACCGATCCTGTTTTGGCTGTCGCAAAATATTATGGTAAAAAAAGTTACATGAAAAAGGTTGACGACTTTATTAAGAGACAAGGAAGTTTACGAGACAAATATAGCGGAGAGAGAAAGCTCCATAAAGTTCCCGTAAAATCACCGGATGGTAGTATTTGGGAATTGTCTCCGGGGAAACATAACATATTACAGGCAGATATTGTAGAAGAATTTGCTTCCAGATTTATTGAATCTCCACAATTATTGTATCTTGGGGATACTGCTAAAAAGAATATGATTGTGGCGAAAGATATGTTCAAAGAGATGAATGTGAATTTAACTGAACATGATAAGTTGCCTGATGTAGTTATACTAGATAAGAAAAGAAATTGGCTATTCTTAATAGAAGCTGTTACATTTCATGGCCCAATGAGTCCGAAAAGGATTATAGAATTAAAAAAAATGTTTGATAACTGCAATATTGGAATAGTGTTTGTTAGTGCTTTCCCGAATTTCACTGAATTTAAAAGGCATTCTAATGAAATTGCTTGGGAAACGGAAGTTTGGATTTCGGAAAACCCCGATCACTTGATCCACTATAATGGAGATCGTTTCTATGGGCCAAGATGAAATAAGATAACCCTTTTGCTACCCTTTCTCCCGGTCTTGTGTGGAACCTTGAAACCGGGGTATAAAGGAGATTAAAGACTCCGGAGGTAATATGAAACTGAAGACCCTTACCATTATTCTACTCATCATTTTTGCTTTCAGCGGTTGTTCGACCGCTCCTGATACAAAAGATTCACCCGGGTTTGGTTTCACTTCCGTGGAACAACTGCCCTGGATATATGCTCCTTTCAGTGCTCCTCCGGAGGAGGTCCTCGCAGCTGCCGATGCCATCACACTCGAGGGTGAACAGGATGTTCGTATCCTTCATCACGAAGGTGTTTTCACCTTCGATAAAGAGGGGCGGTTGGAGTCCAGAATACGTTGGGTTTACAAGATTCTGAATCAGGAGGGAGTTGAGAACTGGGCAAGCACCAAAGTTTCATGGTCTCCCTGGAATGAAAATAAACCTGAAATCCATGTCCGGGTTATAAACCCGGACGGCGGTGAATATTTCCTGAGCGAGGACCACCTGGTTGAAAATGGCAGCTCGGTGGACTCGAAAAAACTCTATAGCGATCGAAAAACCCTCTCGGCACCCTTTCCCCGTGTAACAATTGGATCGATTATCGAAGAGGAAATTGTGACAAGTGAGCATGCCCCCTTCTACAAAGAGGGAACGGTAAAAACCTGGTATTTTCAAACCAGGAACCCGATGCTCATGAATCGTCTTGTTATTGAAGTTCCGGAAGGTTTGCCCTTTCAGTATAAAAATTACCTTTTGCCCAACCTTCAACCTGTTGTTGAAAAGACCGGCAGCTTTACCCGCTATATTTTCGAAGCCTCTAATGTAGAAGTTTCTGAAGATGTTGAGGAGGGATTACCTCTCGATCATCCCCATTGGGCTTACGTGGGGTTCTCGACCGGCAGGTCCTGGCAGGAAATTGCTGAGTCCTATTCCCGAATCGTTGATGAGAAACTTGCGAATGAGGACCTCTCCGGGATAATAACTGATCATCTCCGGGAGACCCCTAAAGATACAGCTGTTGCGATGATCTACTGGCTCAGTGAAAGGGTCAGATATACCGGCCTCGAACTTGGGGAAAACTCCATTATCCCGGTACCCCCTTCGGTCTGTCTGGACCGCGGTTTTGGGGATTGTAAAGATAAGGCCACACTCCTGGTGGGTATGCTTCGGCAAGCCGGCATCCCTGCTAATGTAGCCCTCATCAGGGCGGACACGTCGAGGGATGTTGAAACAGAGCTGCCCGGGATGGGGCGGTTCAATCACGCCATTGTATATGTTGGAGGGAAGGAGCCCTTCTGGATTGATCCTACCAGCGATTTATCCCGGGATGGGTATCTTCCATTATGGGATCAGGGCAGGTCTGCTTTAATTGCGGCCCCTGAAACCACTGGTCTTGAAAAAACCGGTATTTCAACCGCGGAGATGAACCTGACCAAGGAGATCCGTACCTACCACCTGATAGATGCCGGTTATGCCGATGTAACGGAATATACAGAGTATACAGGGGCCAATGAGGTTTATTACCGGAGCAGGTATACTGGGGTCCGGGAAGATAGTCTGAATGAAAGTCTTGAAAAATATATAAAGGAAAACTACCGGTTTGGGGAAAAGGTGGATTTTACTTACGGTGATCCACTGGATCTTCTTACCCCCTTCACCATTACGCTGAAAATCGAAGGCGCCGGAAGAGCGATTACCGAGGAGGTCGAAGCCTTTGGGGCTGTCATGCAAGCCGAGATCCTTGGTGAATTGCCTGATATTATCACCGTTGAATCGGATGATCCCAGGGTAAACGATTATATGTTCTATCGTCCTTTCGTCTATGAATGGATTCACCGGTTTTTGCCCCCCGCGGGTTTTGTCGCGAGAAGTCTTCCCGAAAATGAATCTCTTCATCTCGGAACCATGGTTCTGGATAAGACCTTCAATGTTCTTGATGACGGTACTATCGAAGTAATCATCCGTCTCAATTCCGGGAAGAAGATTATCAGTAATGAGGAGTTTGAAGCGACCCGGGAGGCGGTCCTGGATTTCAGTAAGTTGTCGGCGATTATGATCTCTTTTGAACATGAAGCGGAACGCCTTTTATATGAAGAGCGGTATGGCGACGCTATCCGGAGGCTTACCGAATTGTCGATGGAAGAACCGGAGAAGGCGATTCACCCGCAGAGATTATCGAAAGTATTGCTTACTGCCGGGATTGGCGATGAAGCCCTCAGGGTTATCCGGCGGGCTGTGGATCTTGAACCTGATGATTCCGAAGTTTGGGAAGCCCTGGCATGGATACTTCAGCATGATGAGGTCGGAAGGCGTTTTGAGCCTGGATACGCCCGGAGTGAAGCTATCGAGGCTTATGA
>JAGLYY010000472.1 GCA_023131935.1 Spirochaetales bacterium
GAACTATATATTGCGTATGATGATGATAATTTTTATCTTGCTTTCAAGTGTTACGATTCAGAGATACATGATATTATGGCAACAATGACACAACGCGAAAGCTGGGACAATAATGATTGTGTTGGTTTTGCCTTTGATACTGATAATAACGAACAGGATGGTTTCTTATTTAATATCAATCCTTACGGAATACCCTCTGATTTTATCTGGCATTACGATGGATATACAGACAACGGGTGGGATGCTGATTTGAAGTCAAAAGGTAAAATATTTTCTGATTGTTATATTGTTGAAGTCGCTATACCTTTCAAATCATTACGAATGCCAGCAAAGGATGAACAGGAATGGGGATTCTACGCGTTAAGAAGTATCAAACACAAGGGTGAGTTTGTTGTCTGGCCTTCAAGAACGCGTAAGATACCAAACTTGTTAGCTCAGGCATCATTATTAAAAGGAATCAGGGGAATAGAAACGGGAAGAAATTTTGTCCTGATACCTTATGTTTTTTCTTCCTATATTCGGGATACCCTGGAAGAGGGGAGACCTTTTGATCTGGGAACTGATCTAAGGTATGGAATTACATCAGATATAATGCTTGATGTTACATTTAATCCAGACTATTCTCAAATAGAAGCTGATCCTGACAGAATAGAGTTAACTGAAAGATACGCCCAATGGCTTCCTGAAAAAAGACCATTTTTTACAGAGGGAACGGATATTTTTGCGTCTAACCAAGCGCTGTTTTATTCACGATCTATAAAAAATCCTATTGCTGGTGCAAAATTAACCGGTAAAATAGGCACTTATCGTATGGGTTTACTCTCAGCAATGGACGAGGAAATTGATTCAAAGAAAAAAATTTACTACAATCATTTTAGAATCAAAACCAAAATTCTCAATGAATCTAACATTGGTTTCGTAACAATTAATAAAGATAATTTTGAGGATAATTCTTATAACAGGGTTGTGAGCTTAGATGGAGTTTTTAGATTTAAGAGAATTTATTCTTTGAAACCTCAGGTATCGAGGTCCTTCACAAAGGATACGACAGGGAATATTGAGGTGACCGGGTACAATTTGATTATTGAAAGGTTAGGAGCTCATACGTATAATAGTATTTGGTACAGTAATTTTCCAGAAGATTTTGATGCTCAAAGTGGGTACATGTGGGAAGTATTAGGATTTAGAGAAATTGGAACACATAATGACCTTTTTATAAGGAAACCGTTTGAAAAAATAAATGAAATTTGCTTTCATGGAGGTTTGAAAGGAAGATTCAATTTTAACAATGACCTGACCGAAGATTATTTATGGGTATTAACTGAGTTGTCACTGAACAAATTCTGGTCAAAATTGGAATTTTTCAAGAATCATGAGTTCTATAATAATCTGGATTTCAGATATTCTGGATTTGAGTACGAGTTATGGAATATGCCAACTCGATATTATGAGCATTATCTGTCCGTTATATGGGGAGGAGCTGTAAACTATTATGAAGGATATACAGGATGGAGAATACGGTTATTTTACAGTGTTACTGTAAAACCAGTCCAGCGTATAGTTTATAATATTAATATTTCACGTGAAGATTTTTATCATGAATATCGAGGAGAACGGGCTTACCTTCAGACAATTGTATGGAATAAGTTATCCTATCAGATTATACCATCTATGTTCTTGAGAGGGATATACCAGTATAATAGTCTGGATAAAACATCAAATGCAAGTCTACTATTTGCTTTTGAATATAGCCCATTAAGCAATATCTATGTAGGCACTAATTTCAATGATTTCTCAACTGTTGGACAGCTGGCTGATAATGTAGAAGTGTTTGCCAAGATTGGATATTTGTGGAGACTGTGACATAAGTGCACAGGTCACAAGAGCACAAGTCACAAGTTTAAAGTGAAAATAAAAAACTAAATAATTCCAGAACCCCACTGAGATATAAATGCTTTTCAAATGTTGAAAAAACTCTATGAAAAAGAATAAGATTAAAATATTTGTCAAAGTGTAAAAAAAATATATTCATCCTGTTAATCCTGTTGTCCTGCCTAAAAGGAGGTGAATTAAGATGCCAACGATCAGAGTAGATGGACCAACCTTAGATATCGAAAAAAAGAGAGAGCTGGTGAGAAGACTAACTGATGTAGCAATCGATATATATAAAATTGAACACATCGTCGTTCTTATACGTGAAAATGCACCAGATAATGTAGGAGTAAATGGGGAATTGATAATCGATAAACATAAGAAGTAAGGTAGATTGGGGGAGATGTAAATATAGTAAATAGTATAGAATATACAGTAAGCAGAAATCCTGGGAAACGCAGAATCGTTGAGACGGTTAAAAACTGCAAAAAGGAAAATTCCTTTAGATAATATACCCATAAAAAACATAAACAATGATGTAAGTATCTGATATATAAACTGTTATAGCTGATAAATTAAAGTTGGTTGAGAATAAAATATTTTGCTACAAAAACAAATGGAAATTAAATATAAAAATAACAATGAATAACAATAAATACACTATTAATAACCAAAAATAACAATTATTATATTGTGGAAGATGAATGAAAACAAATACCACTGTTGACATATTCGCTGTAATAAACTTTGTAATTGCTGGACTGCACTGCTTAGTTATACTTTTCTTTACTATTTTTTTAATAAACGGCATCTTTCTTTAATTTACCTTATTTTTGTATTCAAACTTGATTTCATAGAAGAATTCACATTTACTCAATACAGAATAACCAATAACCATTAATCAATAATTAATAACCAAAACTTAGTAGGGGAGATCCATTT
>JAGLYY010000473.1 GCA_023131935.1 Spirochaetales bacterium
CTTCATTCAGGATTGCAAGCATCCCCCTTGAGTGAGGATCTTCCCCGAGGAAAATCTGCGACTGCCGGTTTAGAGACTCCCAGACAGGCTGAATCTGACGGAGAAGACTCAAACCCTCTGCGGTGAAAGAAAGTGCCTTCCGCCGCCGGTCCTGATCATTCTGAGTAATCCGGATCAGTCCCCGTGCCTCAAGGGTAACAGCCATCTGGCTCACTGCCGGCTGGGACACCCGCAAACGCCGGGCCAGTTCGGTGATGGCAAGGGGGCTCTCCCGCTCCAGCAGGAAAAAGAGGGGGAACCAAGCCGGCTCAAAGGGGATCTCTAATTCCCGATAAATTCGAGACACCTCTGAGAGAATCCGCTCGCTGAGCCTCCGCAACCGTGAACTTAGGATGAGCATGCCGGCTTCGTGATAAATATCCCGGGTATTCTGTTTCATAGCGTTTACATAAGTACTTATGCATTATAGATCCGGCTTTGCCGGATGTAAAGGGTGTAAATTGAATCATTATTCCCTCTTTCAGGTTATTACTATGTGAAATCTATGGAAACAATTCTTCAGAAACGGATAATACAGGAGCTTGATCCCACCGAACAGCCGCGAAGCCGTCTCGCGGTTTACGGAGCCGCGGCCCTCTCGGATATTGAACTGCTCTCACTACTCCTGGGATCGGGGATGAAAAACCGCGGGGTACTGCAGATTGCAGGGGATCTCCTCAGGCAGATCGATTCAGGAAATGGTCCCCCTGAGCTTTCGGAACTCACCTCGGTTAAGGGATTGGGGACGGCGAAGGCTGGAGCAATCTGCGCTGCCTGGGAGTTTACCAGACGAAGGCTTAAACCGGGATTCAGCAAGATTAATTCCCCCTCGGATATTCTGCCCATGGTACGCCACTACGCCGACAGGCTGCAGGAACACTTCCTCTGCCTTTCCTTAAACGGGGCACATGAGGTGATTCGCCTCCGGGTTGTATCCATCGGTCTGGTAAACCGGACCATGGTGCACCCCCGGGAGGTCTTCGCGGACCCTTTACAGGACAGGGCCGCGGCGGTGGTGGCCGCGCATAATCACCCCTCAGGAAACCTTGAACCAAGCACCGAAGACCGGGAAATCACACAGCGATTGAAGAAAGCCGGAAGTATACTTGGAATCACCATGCTGGATCATATAATTTTTTCAAAAGAAGGATATTATAGTTTTCTGGAGGAGGGAACATTATAGAGTTAAAATATTATGAAAAAAGACTTGATTCTTTTTATTAGATGCATTAAAATTTTTAGTGAGGATTCGCATTGTCTACTATGTAAAACAGGAAAGTGCGATAATTTGTGGTTTTTATTATGGTCTTGAATGAACAACTGCTACTGTTAATGAAAGAAAACATCGCCCGTCGCTGGTTTCCCTCAAGTAGTACCTGGTCGCTCTATGCTAAAAGTCTATAGTACAAATGATGCAAGTAGTTCATCGTTGATGAATCTCCTTAATTAATTGATGGTCTTTTCATTAAAGGACCGCAGGATACGTTTTCATGGCAAAGAAACTTTATGTTGGTAATCTCAGCTACAACACCGACGAACATTCAATCCGGGAAGTTTTTTCTCAGTACGGAGAGGTTGTTTCAGTGAATGTCGTCACCGACAGGATGACTGGAAGGCCCAGGGGCTTTGGTTTTGTAGAATTTGATTCTGAAGAAGCGGCTCAGGCTGCAGCGAGCGCTCTCAACGGCTACGATTTGGACGGACGACAGCTCCGGGTAGACGAAGCCAAAGAGCGAAGCAACGACAGAAACCGCTACTAAGCTATTCACGGAAAGACTCAGGACCCCTAATTTAGGGCCCTGAGTCTACCTCCGGGTTTGGCAGTTGCTATCCTGAAAGAGGTGTACCGGGTTCTAACCTCCGGCCCCATCTTCTGTTTCTCTGTTTCCCTCACTATAGTGAAGATAGATAACATTCTCACAATAGTATAATTGCCTAAAGTATTACACACAACTATACTTAACCTATACCTATGATCGAAAAGTATAACTTCGGCAGTATTATTATCCGCGGAAAGAGGTACTCCTCCGATGTTATCATCTACCCGGAACGGGTCAATGATGCCTGGTGGCGGAAAGAGGG
>JAGLYY010000474.1 GCA_023131935.1 Spirochaetales bacterium
AAAGAGGGTTAGAGCTCTTCATTGGGCCGACTCCCCAGGCTGTGAAAGAATACAACCGGAAGCATCGTGAAAAAAGGACCGTCGCGGCACTGCACCTGACCTGCTGAACTCATATTTGAAAGCTACTTCAGGTAATCCAGAAACGGTGACTGGTTTTCAATCATGAAATCGACCATGTCCGGGATATTTACACATTTATCGACGACAGGATCTACCAATAACGCTTGAATTACGAGATCCTTCGACTGTTTCAGTATTGCTTCAGCTGTCAGATTGTGTACACCGATCTGATTGGACAAGAGTCCACCGATCCCCACAGGCATATCCAGACTGATTCCATGAATTCCTCTGCTGTCAACGATGGCCGGAACTTCAACGGAAAGCCAATCAGGCAGATTCTTAATGTATCCTTCATTCGGAATATTGACGGCAGCTTCTTCATAACCTGAATCGGTAAGAATCCCTTCCATAATCGGTACAACTCTCTCTTCCAGATCCAGCTCTATCCTGGGCTCAATTAAACTCAGGTAGGCCCGGTAGTAAGCATAAAAATCAAGAATCCCTTTATGGTCCGCTACTTCGTGTGCCCACGGTATATACTCACCAAAATGGCTGTCGCCGGTAATTGGCAGGTAATTGAATTTTTCAAGTATCTCCTTGAAAAGGGTCCTTTCACTCCATTTTTTCAATGGTTTGAGGAAATCCATAATATTGAAAGCACTGAAACCCTCTGTTTGTAATGCAGACATAATATTCCCGGTTCTGCTGTCCTCGGGTATTAACCGCTCCAGTGCCTGGCCAATTCTCTGCATCAGCATTTCTTGAGAAACCTCGCCTGATATCATGAGATCCCCCAGATTCTCCCGGGCAAATTTCCACAGTTCACTCGCTCCGGACCGCTTTGAAAAATACCCAGGTGCTTTCTCCCGGATATCGGTATAGGCATCTTTTCCGGAATCTTTATATTTAACATTTACGAGTACGCTGAAATGGTTCAAACCACCCGCGCGGTATTCGATATTTTCTTTGGGAGTGCTCAGTATGGAGGAAAGGTGTTCATTCATAGAAGCGATCTCATGGCAGAGACCAATGAAATTAAGAGCAGGGTACCTGCGATGAACGGTTGTACAGATCCTACTCATCGGATTACTGTAATTGAAGATATACGCGTCAGGACAGATACTGGATATGTCTTCACAAATATCAAGGATAGGGGGAATTATCCTTAAAGAGTGGAATAGCCCGCCAGGCCCGCCATTTTCACCAAAAACCTGCCGGATCCCATAATGCTGCGGAATTGTTCTGTCCATATCCCAGAGGGAGAAACGATCTCCAGCTTCAATCGATATGATAATGAAATCCGCACCTTTCAAAGCAGCAGATCTATCGAGGGTGGAGGTGATGGTAAAGGGCAGGTTTTTTTGGTCGATGAAATCCTGTGCTTTATTCTCCATTTTTTTCAACGCTTCAGGATTGATGTCATGCAAAACAATTTCGCTATTACTCAGGATCTCACTCTGAAAAATATCACCCAGGGTCCCGGAGCCAAACTGAGCGCTTCCCGCTCCAACAAGGACTATTCGTGCAGACATATTCTCTTCTCCTTACATGTTCATGTTGATTATCGCTTATCGGTCAGCGATCTTTCTTACCAGAAAATAGGATATACTTCCTGTGATAATATATGATACAGCTAAAGCACTGAATACCCCTGCTATCCCGAAAAAACTTTTCCCCAGATAAGCAAGGGGAATGTAAACAAGGAACATCTGGCATAATGTCAAAACCGCGGCATGGACCGGTTTGTTTAGGGCATTCAAAATCATTGTAGAGATATGAAAAATACCCTGCAGTCCATAGGCAGCAGGAACAATCCTGAAATACAACACGGCAACATCAATAACGGAAGGATCTTTTGAAAACATAGAAGCGAGGGGGCGGGCGAAAATCCACATACCGATGAGTATGGCTGCCCCTATTCCCATAGACAGTTGACCGGAGAAACGAATGCTATTTTGGATCCGATCAAGCTTTCCTGCCCCAAAATTCTGGCCCACAAAAGGTGCCATTACTGTGGCAATAGACATGGTAAACAGGAGGGCGAACCGTTCAAATTTTGTAGCAACCCCGAATCCGGCAACGCACTCTGTTCCGATTGACGCAAGCAGTGCTGTTATTACCCCGGCGGCAAGGGGTATCATAATCCTCGTCAGTGCCGCCGGTCCGCCTACATAGAATATCTTTTTCCATGAATCAAGAACTTCACTGAAAGCGGCCTTTTTCAGGGAAATGATCTTTTCCCGGAAAGCAAGAACGTAGATTGCAACAGAAAAGGTGATGCTTCTCGCAAATACCGTTGCCAGGGCAGCTCCCTGTATTTCCAGCCTTGGGAAAGGCCCCAATCCGAAGATAAGCAGCGGATCGAGGATAATATTCACCACACTGGCGATCAGCATGATAGTCCCCGGGGTCTTCGTATCACCAAGAGCTCTTATTGCACTGTTGCCAACCATGGGAAAAACAACAAAGGGTAACCCGGCATACCAGATCCGCATATACTGTTTTACCATAACCAGCACCTCCCCTCCGGCACCGAGGAGTCTGAAAAGCGGATCGAGGGTAAGTTCTCCGATAATCACAAAAAAAACGATCAGCAAAAAAGAAAGGCTCAAACTATCGGTAGTATATCTCACTACTTTATGTTGGTTCCCGCTTCCCAATGCCCTGGACAGTACCGATGAGGTCCCGATTCCTATACCCAAAGCTATACTGTTGAGAACAAGGACAACAGGGAAAGTAAACGAGAGGGCGGCCAGCTGACTGGTGCCGAGCCTCCCCACATAGATTGTGTCTACAATATGAAAAACCGACAGACCCAACATTCCAAACATCATCGGAACCGCGAGCCTGATAATCTGTTTTTTCAGATTGCCTTCAGTCAGCACCGCCTTGCCGGATTGTCTTTCCATCTATTGCCTATTCCTTTAGCAACCTGTTTGAACAGCTGATACACCCGATATTTTACACTATAATTAAGGAAGGCTATAGGTGGATAGGCTATAGGGGGAAGGCTGTAGGCTGTAGCCTATTAGGCTATTAGGTAGGATAGGCTGCCGGAGTTGTGCTATTTTCGTTGCTTATGTTACAGTAATCAGATCGTTACCGTTTAGCAGGAGCATCAATGAAGAACAGCTTGAAAAAATTATTTCACGATAAGCGCATCTTCCC
>JAGLYY010000475.1 GCA_023131935.1 Spirochaetales bacterium
CATGCCAAAATACACGGACAGAAGGAATGGGCTTACCTGCTGATTCCTCACGATAAAATCACGGAACAGATGACACTATCCGGCTTTGCCGGGAGGTTTGGAAAGTAAATTATCGTTTTGTACATGCCCGCGTTAGTCGAAAAGGTCTTGGACAAATGCTAAAATTGTATCCCTGAGAACCATAAAGCCCTATAATTTACCCTATCCTTCACCCCCGTGTTCATGATAATATTCATCAAGCATGCAGTTGCTTTTTGCTCTTGCGCCACGAACATGTGGTGGACAATATACATACTGAATGGTTACCCCATTTGTTAAGTATAAGAATGCAATAAGAGCGAAGACGTTCGGATAAAAATTCCAAAAGCAAAAAAAGGAGAAAGAGGATGTCCTCATCTAGTTACGCGGAGAAAAATCGAGATGCCTGGAACCAGGTCGCTCCCATTCATCGTCAACAACGAAAAACAGATTTACGGGAGGCCGTTCAGTCGCCCTAATTTTGCGCCATCAGCGACATTGAAAAGGCACTCTTTGATAAGATCGGGCTTTCGGGAAAACACATCGCCCAATTATGTTGCAATAACGGACGAGAATTGATCTCAGTGGTCAAGCTTGGAGCCGCTTCGGGCGTGGGCTTTGACATTGCGGACGAAGTCGTCAAAGAAGCGCAGGAATTAGCCGAACTCGCCAAAGTCAATTGCCAATTTGTCCGCGCCAACATTACTGAGATTCCTGAACATTATTTCAAGCAGTTCGATATTGTGTACATGACTGCCGGAACATTGACCTGGATTGAGAATCTCCAAAGCTTTTTTTCTATGGCGAATCGACTCACAAATACTGGCGGCTATCTAGTGACCAATGAAATCCACCCATTCCTTGATATGATCGCATTACCGGATGATGACGAGTATGATCCTCACCATGAGTTGCAGATCGTCTATTCCTGCTTCAAGAATGACCCGTATATTGATGAGAATGGATTAGACTACATTGGAGGCACAAACTACGAAGCTAAAACGACCTATAGTTTTCCCCATAACTTCTCAGCAATCCTGAGTAGTATAACAACCAATTCCTTTGCCATTCTTGATATTAAAGAGTATAGCCATGATATTTCGGGAGGGTTCAAGTTTTTGGAAAAATATCAGAAGTTACCGATGTCTTATACCGTGATTGCGAAAAAAATGAGTGGGTTGCCTGTATGGTGAAATATTACTCTACATCATATTTAAGCCAGCCCCACCACCCCTGCATGTTGATCCGCACGGAGGGCGGTTCATTTCATGAAACATTGGCTGTTGTTATAATAGCTTTCCTGTGATGGATAGAAACAGATTGTAATATGGAAGACGCTGAGTTAAATGAAGGAGTTCAAATAAACATATTTTTAGGAAACTAAATGACGGAATATAAAAATCATTATCAGGGACATCTTTTTCAAGAGTGCCTGGGGTGATGAATGTCAATATGTTACACTTAAAATATTTCCGCTACGCTCCTAAATTCATGTTATTATGGGCAAAGGTTTTCGGAATTTATTTGGGAAAAGTGGATGTGAAACAGACAAAAACCATTGCGATCCCAATACAAACCTTTGAGGAGTTTTTTATTACGATTGCAGAACAGAAAGAGACATCCTGAAAAGGGGGCCTTTCCCATCTCTGGTTCAATAAGCACCGAAAGGCCATTTATTTGTTTTCTCATATCTGTTTTCCCGGGCTTGATGAAAATATGCACACTGGCTAAATCAATAATCATCTTGTGGCCTCAAGGGTTGTCAATAAGCGCAGGAGGGCATCACTGTCGAAGGCAAAGGGGATTTCAACGCGGTATATATTGTTCACCTCCAGTTTGAAAACACTTTGAGTTCTGTGAACGTGCCTTGGAATACGGATAAACCCGGAAGAATCTTTCCTCTCTTTCTTCCCTTTATTTCTCCAGTAATCGAATGTAGTGAGTTTGAGGTTCCTTTGCCGGCAGAATTCTTTTCTGCTCAATTCACAGTCTTCCCATTCCTTGATAATTGTCTGCCATTCTTCTTTCGTAAATCTTCGTTCCATCATAGTTCTCCTGTAAATTAAGGAGATTATGGAATTCTTCAAGCCGTTTTATAAGGTGGGGGTAAATTGACGCTTACTCTTTTTCTGCATAAATGCTTGTCCAATAACATTTTAACAGAAAAATTGGTCTCTTTGTTAATTATTTATGAGAAATGCGGGCTAAAGCCATCTGGTAAATCTGTATTATGACCCGACCACATAAATGCAACTCCTTCCGGACAATCAATGAATCAACCAGACCATTTATGTGATCGGGCTAACATAGTTTTCTGTGAGGACCCTGACGGTAACTTTTTTTTTCTTAAGATACTCAATTCCCTTTACCGCAGCCCAGGCAGCTGTCGTAGTGGTGGTGTAGGGAATATTTCTCTTAATAGCTTCCACCCTGATTGTGTGATCTCCTTTCTGGGAGAATTCTCCGAGGGGTGTATTTATCAGAAGATCGATTCTGCCAGATCGCATATGGTCAATGACATTGGGGTTTCCCTCATAGGTTTTTAGTATTATTTCGGGAAAAATCCCATTGTCAAAGAGATACTGAGCGGTGCCACGAGTAGCTGCAATAGAAAAGTCCAGGTTGTTTAGTTTTCGCGCTATTGGCAGGATGGTTTCCCTGTCCTTCTTATGTACAGAGATAAATACTCTCCCCTTTTCCGGAAGCCCGTTTCCTACGGAAAGCTGTGCTTTAGCAAATGCTTCTCCAAAACTATCTCCTATCCCAATTACCTCACCGGTAGATTTCATCTCCGGACCAAGGACCGGATCAATATTATTAAATCTGTCAAAAGGAAATACCGCTTCTTTAATTGCCCATCCCGTTTTACAGCTACCCATACCAACACCATTTTTCGTTAGCCCCTGCTTTTCAAGGTTTTCACCAAGCCAGACCTTGATTACGGCATCCACAAGATTTATACCAGTAGCTTTCGATAGAAATGGAACCGTTCTGGATGCCCTGGGATTTACTTCCAGTACATATAGAATCCCATCTTTAACAGCAAACTGAATATTAAGAAATCCCTTTATCTGTAATTCCCTTGCTATTTCCACTGCCGCATCTTTCATTTTAGTAAGTATTTGTGGTGTTGATTTAAAAGGCGGAAAAACACAGGCTGAATCACCGGAGTGAATCCCTGCAGCTTCTATATGCTGCATGATTCCTGCGATATATACATTTTCAGAATCGGAAACGGCATCAAGATCGTATTCAAAGGCATCTTCAAGAAATTGATCTACCAAAACGGGGCTTTCTTTAGAAAGGGTGATTCCTCTTTCAAGATATTTCATAAGTTCTTCTTCATTATATGTAATAAACATATTGCTTCCTCCAAGAACGAAAGAAGGCCGAAGTAAAACAGGAAACCCGACTTCCCCGGCTTTTATTATTGCCTCTTCCCTGCTTCCTGCCATTCTGTTAAGCGGCTGTTTTAGTCCGAGGGTCTTTATCATCCGGGAAAACTCATGCCTGTCTTCAGCTTTATTAATATTCTCTATTGAGGTACCAATAATATTTGCACCCCATTTCTTCAGCTCTTCCGCAAGATTTAGAGATGTTTGTCCTCCAAGCTGCACAACGATATTTTTTGTCTCCTCTTTCTTCATTATCTCTTTTAAACTTTCCACAGTGAGAGGTTCCAGATAGAGTCTATCGGAGACATTAAAATCGGTAGACACCGTTTCGGGATTTGAGTTAACCATTATGGTTTTCACACCTTCCTGCCGGTAACTGAGGGAAGCAAGAGTGCAACAGGTATCAAACTCCAGCCCCTGCCCGATTCTATTTGGCCCGCTGGCCGCAATAATAATAGAATTCTCTCCTGTACTGCCGCCTTCGTCGATTTCACCATAGGTGGAATAAAAATAGGGAGTCTGAGCAGCAAACTCACCGGCACAGGTATCCACAAAATGATAGGAAGGGATTATATTATTCTGAAGCCTTATCTCTTCTATCGTTTTTGCATCTGTTCCTGAAATATTTGCAAGATAAATATCGGATAAACCGAAGCGTTTTGCTTTCAGCAGCAGCTCTTTTCCTTTAAGATAATTCCAGGCATCATTCTCATCCTGTATTCCCATAAGCTCCTTTTCAAGTTTTACCTGTTCAAGAAAATTATATAGAAACCAGTAATCGTATCTTGTTTTTTGATAGAGTTTTTCAATTGCTTTTTCACCCTCTTTTTTTAAAATGGTATAAATCGCAAAAATCCGTAAAGGATGTCTGGTGGTTAGTATTTTATCAAGTTGATCGTTATCAACACTGAGTTCCTGAAGCCCTTCAAATCCCATTTCACAGGAACGGATTGCCTTGTTAAGAGCCTCATTAAATGTACGGCCGATTGCAAGGGATTCTCCGACAGACTTCATCTGTGTGTTAAGTTCGGTGTGACCGGTGGGGAACTTTTCAACTTCAAATCTTGGTACTTTTACAGCACAGTAATCGAGGGCCGGCTCAAAGCTAGAAACTGTTTTTCCGGTAATATCATTCGTTATTTCATCCAGAGTGTATCCGACAGAGAGACGGGCTGAACAGAGGGCTATAGGAAAACCTGTAGCTTTACTTGCCAGAGCAGATGAGCGGGAAACTCGCGGATTCATCTCTATAATCACCATTTTGCCGGTCTCAGGATGCACGGCAAACTGGATATTTGATCCTCCACACTCAATACCAACCGCCCGCAAGACTTTTAGAGATGCGTTTCTCATCTTCTGATACTCCCGGTCTGAAAGGGTCTGAATCGGAGCTACAGTAATACTGTCTCCGGTATGAACACCCATGGGATCTACATTTTCAATTGAGCAGATAACGACGGCGTTGTCAGCATGGTCCCGCATTACCTCCATTTCAAACTCTTTCCATCCGATGAGCGATTCCTCTATGAGGACTTCGTTAACCGGACTTTCAAAAAGCGCTTTCTCAACAAGTGTCTCAACTTCATCCGGATTTTGGACAATGCTGCCGCCTTTACCCCCAAGGGTAAAACTTGGCCGGATAATAACGGGGAGTCCGGTTTTTTTGATAAATCCTTTAGCTTCTGAAACTGTTTTAACCAATTTCGATTCCGGACTATGTTCTCCAATCTGTTTTACAATTTCCTTAAAACACCCCCTATCCTCAGCAACACTTATCGATTCAATTGATGCTCCAATAATCTCAACACCATGTTTCTGAAGTATTCCCTCATCGTATAGATTCATAGTGAGGTTTAGACCTGTCTGCCCACCCATGGTGGGCAGGATGGCATCCGGTTTTTCTATTCTGATAATCTCCTCCAGATAGTTTACCTCCAGAGGTTCTGTATATATTTTATCAGCTATTCCAGGTGTAGTCATAACTGTTGCCGGGTTTGGATTTACCAGTATTACTGTGTATCCTTCTCCTTTCAACGCTTTTACTGCCTGAGTGCCGGAATAGTCAAACTCACATGCCTGACCTATAACAATCGGACCTGACCCTAAAATGAGTATTTTTTTTATATCTTCCCTTTTGGGCATTATATTTCCTCCTTATGAGATGCAGCTCTTGAAAACTTGATAAATTCATCAAAGATCCAGAGAGAATCATGTGGTCCGGGTGCGGCTTCAGGATGGAACTGAGTAGTGAGGACAGGAAGATTATTATGCCTAATTCCTTCAATTGAGCTATCATTTGAATTCTTCAGCCATACTTCCATCCCTTCCGAAAGGGAGCGCTCCTTAACTGTAAACCCATGATTCTGGGAAGTGATAAATACCCTGCCGGTTTTTTCATCATAAACAGGATGGTTAATTCCATGGTGACCAAACTTCATTTTACTGGTTTCTGCTCCAAGAGCAAGACATATAAGCTGATGACCAAGACATATTCCTGTCAGCGGTATTTTCCCCAGTATGTTTTTGATTTGTGAAATTATATCTGTAAGTGCAGCCGGATCTCCCGGTCCGTTTGAAATCAAAACACCATCACTTTCCATCATTAAAATTTCTTCTGATGTTGTTGCAGAAGGAACAACTGTTACCCTGCATCCTCTGGAAACCAGGTTACGGATAATGCTGGTTTTAATACCGCAGTCAAGAACAGTAAAATGGGGACTGCCTGTTTTATTTATTTCCTGCCTTTCCATTGTTCCTGTTTTGCTTACCAGATTTCTCCCTTCCATGGAAGGGAAATTATTTATAAAAGAGACAACTTTAAGTTTTTCATCTTCTGATAAACCCTCTTCCTCTTTTTCAGATCGGATGATAACACCGTTGGAGCTCCCTTCATCCCTCAGTTTAAGGGTGAGCGCTCTTGTATCAATTTCAGATATTCCGGGAATATTATTTTTATTAAGAAAATTATCCAGAGACAATCTACCCTTTGGTACTGCCCCGCAGTATAAAGAGCGAACAATCAGTCCCTCAAGACCGGCAACCCTTTCACTGTTTTCATTTCCTACTCCTGATTCTGACCATTTTTTTTCAACTCCATAGTTTCCTATATGAGGATAGGTCATGACGACTAACTGCCCGAGGTATGATGGGTCGGTAACAATTTCCGGGTAACCGCTCATTCCGGTATTAAAAACGACCTCCCCGGAAGCCCTGCCTCCGTCTCTAAGAAGTTCATCTACAGTCGGTGCCGGCGCTCCAAAACCTCTGCCTTTGAAAATTGTTTCATTATCAAGAATTAAAAAGCAAGTAGTGTTCATATCTATATCTCCCTCAAAGATAAGATTTTCGTAACTATGATTATAAATTTGAGTACTGTCAATAAAAGCAGTTATGCAAAAAATAGATAGGGTTATCACTTGATTTAATACTCCTCTCTATAGATAAAGAGGGGGCAAAGTCGTAATCACGGGAGATTATTTGCCGATGTTACTCGACTGATTCTCTCCATGGATCGGGCATAACCCACACCCAATTTTGTTTGACAAGAAAAAGCGGGGAAGTCATATTGTTATGCAACGAATGTTGCCCAATACTACGGTTACCGTTCCTGTCCCCGATCATAAAGAAATTCGCATCGGCACATTACTTTCTATCATTCGCCAATCAGGCTTGCAGAGGTCAGAGTTTGAATTATAAAAATTATATAATTCAGGTAGCCGAAGGCTTTTAGCCTCCAGCCCCCCGCTTTGGGGGCAACGGTGGTGTGAGTTCCGTGGTCTACCTGGAATGGCAAGATATTTAAGATATTAGAGTATTTATAGTTAATTTTTGTTACGATTATAAAAACAACAACCAACTTGACATATGTAGCTATTATAGCTATATTATATTTATGATTACTGTAGGAATCCGAAATTTAAAGAATTCTCTTAGCCAATATTTAAATATGGTAAAAGCCGGAGAAAAGGTATTAATAACTGATCACAACAAAATTATTGCTGAGCTGATCCCCTCTTCTGGAACTCCATCTATATCCGGATTATTAAAACAATACTTAGAAGAACAAACCCTTAACGGATCTATTTCAAAATCAACTAGAAGAACTAAAATATCGAAAGAAAGAAAAACTAGTGAATATGATAATATCGCTTTAAATAATATTTATAATGAAACGAGAAATGATAGACAATGAAAATTGGTTATATTGATACAAGTTTTTTATTATCGATCCTATTTGAAGATGAAAATTATGAAACAACCATAAAATATTGGAATGAATTAGACATCCTTTGTAGTTCTCTATTACTGGAAATTGAATCTAGAATTAATGTTTTTAAATATTGTATTCTTACCAAAAATAATAAAAGTCTTTATAAAGAAAAAGAAGAACAACTCCAAGAACTTTTAGAAAATATAAATAAAAAGAATATCGATAAAGAAATAGTATTAGAAATTAAGAATTTCGATAAATTAAAAAGGCCAAAATCGCTTGATAGTATTCACTTAGCAACAGCAAACATTTTCAACAAATTATTAAATGAAAAATTATTGCTTTGTAGTTATGATAAAAATATGGTTAAAATTGGAAAAGAACTTGGTATGGAAATAATATAAACCTCAAGGATTAAGACGACCTGAAAGGTCAATTCAATCCAATGTTCAAGAAGCCCTGATTAAAAATGTATATTAGTTTTACCTAAAAGATAAAAGAGCGATGTATCGAATCTTATACGGGAATGTAAAATAGTTGTAAACTTTTGATATATTGAAAACGGAGAGGTCTTTTATGAAAAACGAAGCGGAGCAGA
>JAGLYY010000476.1 GCA_023131935.1 Spirochaetales bacterium
ATTTCCGTAGGATCCTTGATCACGGCAATGACTTTCATATCAGATCCACATTTAGGACATATGAGCGGATCAACCTCATAGACTTTCGCAAGCAGACGTGCCCAGGCTTTTCTTACGGAACCATCTGTAAATTCTGATCCCGTAGTAACAGAAGTTCAAGGAAAAGGCATGGCCCCGACCGATTTACACTCAGGAGTAAACAGAAAGCAAATATCCAATGGCTTTTATTCTGTATAGTTCACAATAACGGAAAGATTCAGCGCTATGCGGAAGCATAGAGATGATAAATAAGACGATTTTTTGATTGTTGCGGTTTTTATGCTGGTGTAAAATGGTAAGGGAGAAATGTATCTGCAAAACAGTGTTTTCCTACAGCCTTGTTATGCGGGAGAAGAATGAGATGAGTGCTACCATGCTATCCAAGGAAGCCTTCGAAGCTTCACGACGGTTCGTTGAGACGACACGTTCCCAGCGATATAATCTCGCTTGTGTCTGACCGCGTGATCAGCCACCTGTCTGGTCTTGAGAAGATCGAGATGCATGAACTGCAGTGTTGTATTCGCCTGCTGCAAACTGAGACCTTATGAAGATGGTTCTTGGACCCCCACTTGGTCCCGGGGTAACACATTTCCGGATGCTTGGGAAAAGGCACGTCGGGAGTGGTTTGGTATCATCACAATCGAAAAGCTATTATTACTGAAAAGGTTCAGGAGGACTGCAGGAATCGCATAACAAGCCGGATCCAGGCGACGGCTTACAGCCGCGCCTGATCCGCGACGTTAGGCGGCCTGCACAAACTTGAGTCATTTCTAAAATTCAACAGTTTGGCCGAGGAGGGTATGATGAATCACAAGAAGTTGTTACCGCAAATGACCGGCTTGACGTTGGTATTACTGTTTTTAGTCGCATGTGCACCCACGCCAAGCGGGCCGGATTATTGGCCCACCGAGGGTTGGCGAACCGGGACTCCTATAATGGAGCCGGCCTTGGAGATATTATCTTCGATTTATTTTGGGTGATTGGTTATACCGTGGTCTTCTTTGTGCTAGGAATATTATCATTCAGATGGAAAACCAAACCATAAATTCATACCGCCTCTTCTTTGAAGTGAAATTGGAATATGAATAGACTTGTGTGTGGACTTCACATTACACTTCATATTACACAAGCGGTTATAAAAATTGGCGGGAGCCGTTTTATAAAAATGAGGGTCATGGTATTGGGAGTCAAACATGAAAATCTTATCTAAAATGAAACTGTATCAGAAGATTTTAGTAGCCTTGATATTGGCGGCAGTGATAGGCGCAGCGGCGTTTTGGATTAAATCGTCTATAGAACGGGTAGATGAGCATGAAGCCTCTCTCCTTATTTCTGAAATGGAAATCAGTATTCTTCAATGTCGAAGGGATGAGAAGAATTTTATGCTGCGGCATGATCAGGCCAGTTCAGATAATTTTGCCAGGAGAATTCAAGATTTAAAGAAATACGAAACAGGAATGAGGGCTTTGACCAATAAAAAGGTTATATTGGGCATGCTGGACGATATAAAAGCGGAAACTAAGATATATGAAAACAATTTTCAGGATATAAAAGGATTGTATGATTCAAAGAGCTTCGGGACGGTCAGTGATCCTGCTCTGTTGAAAATTTCCGATGAGGTTACCTTGATGGCGGAACCCGCTGTAACCCCTTCATCCGTGGAGACAACCCGAAGTCTGATTGAGGCGGGAAGAAACCTGGAATATTTTATTCAGTATTTTCCGGATAGTTTCACAGCCTTATTAACAACTTTGAATTTAAGGCGGTGGGAGAAAAATCTTCAAAAGATATACCATGAACCGGAAAGCGGTACAGATTTCAGGGCCGTTTTCTACAGAGGGAAACTGCATGAGGATCTGTTAAAGCTTAAGGAACTGATAGAGGTTGAGAATACCGGGGTTCAAATGAATGTATCGATTGACCTTTTAAAGTCGGCTTTGCGGCAGTATGAATCTAACTTTAACGAATTTGTGGCCAATCAAGATGCTTTCTACATTAAGAGAAATGCAATAGAAATATCCGCACGAAAAATAGAAAATAACATTCTGATGATGAAGAATATTTTTACTCCGGAAAGCAGTCAAATAGACGCAGGGATACTGAAAATGGGGAGCAGCCTGCTTCAATGTCGAAGGGATGAGAAGAATTTTCTGCTGCGGCATGACCTGGCAAGCACTGATAGTTTTGCCCAGGGGATTCAGGACTTTAGAAAACACGAGACCGCAATGAGGGCTTTAGCCGGTGATAAGGCCATAGTGGGTTTGTTGGACCATATCAATACCCAAATTTCCATTTATGAAAACGCATTTCAGGATATACAGGGACTATATGACTCAAAGAGCTTTGGAGCAGTTAGTGATCCGGCCTTATCGAAAATTACCGATGAATTTACCTTGATGACGGAACCCGCTGAAACCCCTTCATCCGTGGAGACAACCCGAAGTTTGATTGAGGCGGGGAGAAACCTGGAATATTACGCTAAGATCTTACCGAAAAGCTCAACACCTTTGATATCTATTTTACAGGCAAGAAGGTGGGAGAAGAATTTTCAACAAAGATATGACAGTCTGACGGGCAATCCGGATTCAAGATCGATATCTTATATAAAAACGATTGAGCAGGAAATATCTAATGTTAGGGATTGGTTGTGGTCAGAGAAAAATAAGGGCATGCCCGGGGAGAATCTTCTCCGATTAGAATTGTCCCTGGATCGATATGAATATAACTTGGGGCAGTTTATGCAAAATCTCGATGCCTTTCATATCAGGAGAAAAGAGATGATAGAATCCGCAAGGGATCTTGACCGGGCAGTTCAAATGATAAAAGACAAGGTTTTTGAAAGCACATCTGAAAACGATATAGACGGTATATACTATCTAAACCCGAGATTACCGATTCACGGCCAATCCGAAGGTAATTATCATGATGTGGGGTCTCTGCATGCTTATCGGCCGTCGATCAGAGAATACCGGCATTGTAAAAACTGGATACAGTTTTATTTTGACCAGGACGGTCAATATGTGAAAGAGACAGTAATATCTTCCATATACTTCCATATTTGGATTAGGACAGTAAACGACAGTATAGACATAGGTTTTGAGAAAGAGGGTAAATATAGCGGCGGCCAGGGCGGTATGGATAACTTTATTGCAGTGAATTACGATGCTTCAAAGGGGTATTCGACCAGGAACGGTTATTCTCTGATAACCGGGGAAATAGACATGAATTATCCCATAAGGGGAGAAGATATATATCAATTTGCAATGAAACTTTCCAGGCACTCAGGTTATCCTTCAGTGTTGATGGAACCGAACCGGTATTCTTTCATAATTATTAATCCTCCATCGAACAAGATATTGATATTAGTGGACAGGGACAGTGACGGTCTGAATGACTATGAAGAGATGTTTGTTTATTATACCGACCCCTATGATGAGGATACTGACGGCGATGGGCTTACTGACGGAACGGAGGCATTAAAAGGAACATCTCCCAACATTAATGATCTGTATTCAGGTGGAGTCATAGAGGGCATAAGCGATACTCCTCATATAAATAATTATAAAACTTTTGACGGTGATTGGATCGTTGATAGAACCGAGAGTTTTTTAAACAGCAAATTTACACTGCACGGCAATCTAATCATTCGTAGCGGTGGAACCCTGGTCCTGGACAACTGCATCCTGGATATGAACAGGAAAACCAAAGATAAAATTATACATGTAGAAAAAGGCGGCACGCTGAATCTGAGAAAGACCGAGATTGATTTCAATGATACCGGATACTGGTACAAGGTCGTAGAAGGCGAGGAGGTCGAGATAGGATCTAATTTTGATATCTATGGCACTTTAAACGTACAGGAGAGCACGCTTAGGAACAGCTTGGGTATTAAGTTTTACCAGGGGAGTAATACTATTATACGCAACAGCAGTATGCAAGATTGTTATCATTTAAGCTTTGAAGGTTTATCGGATTCAAGGATAGAAGACAGCGTTATCTCAAATTTTATTGGAGTGCCAATATTTTGTAAGTCATCCTCACCTATTATAAGAAATACTGTTTTAAATGTTGAATATAACGGTGTAGGGATCTACTGCTTTAATTCCTCCCCGATTATTGATAATTCCAAAATTATTGTAAGTGAAGATGAAGACTCAGATACCTCTGCATTTATCATCGTTGAGAATTCGCATCCCGTACTATCCAATACACACTTTAATACTGAACGAGTGAAGCATGATGATAGTTCAGGGATTGTAATTAAGTGAATGCACCTTTACCAGACGTACTTATCCGCTTGCACGTAGAGCAAATCCTGTATGGTTCTACCCCTTTGATGAAGACCTACCAAAAGGGAGGATTCTGAGGCTATCAGCCATCCAGGATATTTCCCCTGTGTGAATACAATCAGCTCGCCAAACATCTCTCCGGGGTAAAATTCTTTCAGGACTATCTCTTTTCCTGATGATAATACACGGGAAAGTCTCAATCTTGCCCAGAAGATCGAAAGTAAGGCAGTTATCCCAAAAATGATAATCCAAAGCTGGAGTTTCTGGTTTTTTAAAAGAATGATAAAGAGTGCTGCCGCGGTAATTTCGCTTACTACTCGCAAAATAGTTATTGCTCTGGTTTTATTCATGTTATCCCCCTTTGAAGTTCATAATATACTGAAATGGATGTGCACCTATTGTGATAGTTATCACGGTATATGGGATTTTAATAAATTTTGGAAACGACCGTTAATGATTGATCTTGAATGTTGGAATACTGTTTCTTGTGTGCGTCCTGGACAATTCCTGATAAACTCAGATCTTTCAAACAACTCTTTAGACTTTAAAATAAGAGTATATAAAATATTGACAAACAGCTTAAATGTAAAAATATTTAACAGCTAATAACTACCTTTAGCACCAATAATAAAAATGATAGGAAACATGGCACATATCTTGCTGTATATTTAATCAGTATTTACTGTTATCCTTGTTTCATAGAAAGTACTATAATTGGGGAGTGGAGAAATGAAACGACTTATGAAAAAAGAAATCTATTTCCGAATAGCCTTGATAACACTTCTTATAATCATGATCACCATTCCGGCAGCCTTGTTTTTGCTGCAACCTGGTGCAAACTTCCAGACCATTATAGAAGAGATCCTCAAAGATGCTGATGAAGATCTTATTTTGGGAATCGGTATATATCAGCCATCCGGTACGGCTATTAGTAGAGCAGGAAGTGCACCACAATATATATCCGGCACGGAAGTTTCCTCCGAACACATAATTGATGACACGAATAAAACTTTAAAGCTTATCCGTGATATCGGACATCTGGACACTTTACCCGGCGGAGGACATATCTATATTGAATTCGATATACGCGAACCGTATACAAGGTTCCGTTCATTACAATTAATCGGTTTTATTATTTTTATTATTATTTCAATACTATTTATTGTTTTGTATAGAAAAAACCGGGATTACCGGAAAAAAATAAAATCTCAGGAACAACTTGCTCAATTGGGAGAAATTGCGCGGACTTTATCACACGAAATAAAAAATCCGCTTGGAGCCATCCGCATGCAAACCGGATATCTGAGAAGGTTATTGCACAAGGATGATAATAGCAAATCAAAAATTGAAAGACTTTCGATAATTGAAGAAGAGGTACAGCGGCTGGCCTTGCTTACAACCAGAATTGGTGATTTCTTACAAAATCCTGTAGGTACTCCGATAAAAATAGAGCTTCGCTCGTTCATGAATGATATGATTAAGCGGTTTGATTGGCATATTCTCCTCAATGAGCAAACAGAAATCAAGGTGCATGTGCTGGCGGATGTGGATCGCTTAAGGTCCGTGGTAGAGAATCTGCTGAGGAATGCCATAGAAAGCATGGATGATTACCTTGAGAAAAGTCCGGT
>JAGLYY010000477.1 GCA_023131935.1 Spirochaetales bacterium
AGTGCCCCAAAGCTTATGGGTCTGAATTATTAAGGGTTTTGACGGATATTCATTGGCACGAAACTGCCTTCTAAGGGCACTACAAGGGTACTAATAAAGGATCACTTGATTAACCATAATCTTTGGGGCACTCAGTGAGGATTCACACCGGTTCCCCTTCGTTGACTTCCGTGCCAGGCCGTAATAGCATGGTATTATGAAGCGGAGGTCCTTACATATGAAGAAGTTTTTTTCCCTTTTTCTCCTTGTTGTCCTCGCCGCGGTCTTTCTTCCGGCGGAGGAAAAGGCTGAAAGCCCCCTGGCTATTGGTCTTGCGGGTATCAGGGTTTACTGGTTCGGTTTTGTACCAACGGGACTCGATCTTTCTTTATCCTACAGCGGCGTAACGTTCCACGAGGGTCTGGACACGATCTTCTGGGGAAAATTTGGCGGCGGATACCAGGAACGCACTTTTTTCCGGAATACCGATGGGTCACCGGTTACCCCATCAGTCTACCAGCTCTTAAGTGATACTGAAATTGAGGATCTCTCCTACATGCAGCCAAATTTCCAGTGGGAGCTGGGTCTCATCCAGGGAATCCTCTGGAATGAGGATCCGGATGACAACCTCGTGGAAGCATTTCTCATATATCGCGGACGATATGATTATAACATCCAGGATTCTGAACTTACCCAGATCATCTTTGATCCCGCATTCTTTTCACCCGATGGTCCCGGTCTTTTTGGAAATTCAATTCTTATGGGTGTCTCCTACGATTCAATTTCACGTTCCGATCACGACACACGATCGGGCATTTACGCTGAAGGATCCGTTGAATTGGGACCCTCCTGGTTCTTCAACCAACCATTTGGGGGCACTGATTATCTGCAGTTGAATGTGCAGGCAAAGGCTTTTGCCCGCATCTACGACATTGATCCCCTATCCCGCAATAACAAGCTTTCAATATACTTTGGAGATTTCTTCTCCGTTGATTATTCGACCGGGGATAATATTCCCATCTATGTAATGACAAGTTTCGGCGGCAGAAAAAGGCGGTGGGGTCTTGGAGGTTCAGTACGGGGATTTGAAGGAAAATCGAGGGATGCTCAACTGAAGGTAGTAAATAACCTGGAGCTGCGGATAAACGGCCCCGCAATTGTCCTCCCCACTCTGATACCCGGTTTCCTGGCTTTTTTCGACACAGGATATTACGATGGGTATTTTGGAGATCCGGACAACACTATCGGCGGTTTCCTCGCATCCACCGGTGCCGGAGTATTCATCAATGTTCTGAATTTCGACTATCTGGCAGCCTATTTTACCCTTCCCCTGTATGGCGAAAGGCTGGATAGGAAGAGGTTTCCCTTCTCCATCGATCTGGGCATTCATTTTTAAACCGGAAAATTGTGTTTGTCACGTAACCAGGGCCTTTCAATGATTGGCCCTGCATTTAAAACGAGAGGGTAAACTGATCGAGATTTACCGGCCGCTTATTATCAGCAAGAGTCTTTGTCATATAATCCCTGTCCAATTGAAGATCTTCAGACAGGTTCTTTAATTGAAGTTCGGATATCAAGTTCTGTTCAGCAAAAAGGTATATCAGGGCTTTTTCTGCTATCAAGGAAACTTTCAAACTGTTCATATTTATCGGTTCCGAATTTTCCACATCAAGATACAAAGATTTTAGTAACTGATAAAGTTGTGATTTGTTAAGATCATTTTTAATATTCCAAAGCTCTTCCCGCAGTTCCTCTTGCTCCCCCGCGGAGGCTTTTTCCCCAAGAGGCTTCAGGATAAGGAAGGTATACTCCTTCCCCGGCAGATAATGGTGTTTGTCACACCGGGTACAATAATTCGGTTCCCGGGGATCATCCTTTTTCAGGTCTCCGCCAATAACAATGAGGGGATCAAAATAAAGAGCGGGACATTCTTCCCCATCTATCTTGTAATACCGGTAGGTGTAAAAGGAATCCTCTATACAATCGGGATGTTCACAATATGCGGTCAGGGGAAAGACATCCGTAGCCGTTTCCAGGAGAAATTGGGCGGTTGGATTAAAGATATCCCTCCTGAAATTAAGGATGAGGGTGGGGAAGATAAAATTGAGACCTTTCTTTTCAGAGTAGTTGCGGATCACATAGGCAAGACGCTCATCATAAAAGGAGGCTTCATCAATAATCCATGTTCCTATATAAGGATTCTTTTCAAGGACCTCTTCAAGCTCGAAGGAGTTCCTGATTCTCGCGATATTCTTACCACACCGTTCGTATCCACCGCGGTAGGCGAGGGCATCGTCAGGATAACCGGGAAACCGGGCTTCATCGAGAATCGATCGAATAAAAAAGACCCGTCTCCGGTCCGCCCCGGCGGTAGTTGTTCTT
>JAGLYY010000478.1 GCA_023131935.1 Spirochaetales bacterium
TTATACTCTTTACGAACATTATAAGACTGAAGAGCAATATAGAGAAGACATTGAAGAACTTAATGATCTAATAAACAGAAATAGTAAAAACATAAGAAATCATCCACATAAACTTCTTACTTGGATAGATTACAATTGTGACCCAACAATTGAGAAATTTTTGGACCAAGAAATTTTAAGTGAAGTGAAAGGATGGTTTCAAAATCGAGGTTTGTCAGGAAAGGCTTGTTCTTTGACATATAAGGGAATAATAAGCGATTTGGAATTATATGAGCTTGCCCTTGAAATCGTTGACAAACAATTAGCAGAAAGACAAAAACTACTAAGAGTTGATGCTGCAATTGCTTTCTATGAATGGCATAAAGAAAAAACAAAGCAAGAATCAACAGTTGCGAACCGATTAAAATATATCTTTGAAGAGGTTTTAGCGAATTATTCTTCTCTAATATTTCCCGAGCATCGCCAACTTGAGATTCTCTATTTGTCTGCCCTCAGTGCTGGTATTGTCGAAGAAAAACATATGCTTGAGTTGTATAAGATAACCCACAAAATGCCACATTTTCTAGGCATATCTTGGTACGCCGAAAAAGCTGAGAACGCTCGGCCAACACTTGTAAATATGTTACAGTGCGAAAACTTGGGAGTAGCTCGTTTAGCAGCGCTCTCATTGTTAGCGATTTCGCAAGGAAGATTCTTTCTCAGTGAACGAAAAATAATTAGTCGACCCTGAAAAATAGTGTAATTTATTGATATAATTATAAAATAATACAATTATTCCTGGAATAATGTGCCATAAAATGCTATAGTAAGCCTCAAAACCTTGCAATAAAAATCATCATTTTGAGGCAAAAAATATGAAAGGCAACTCTCCAGATCCGACTCAGTTACATCTGTTAAAGCAGCCGCTAGAGAATCTGATAAACCCTAAACACCCTTTATGCACACTGACCAAAAGGATACCGTGGAAAGAAATCGAACATCATTTCTCTGGACTGTATGCCAATACCGGCAGACCTGCAAAACCGATCCGGTTAATGGTATCCTTGCTCATTTTGAAACAGCTCTACAATCTCTCAGATGAATCGATGGTAGATCGCTGGGTTGAGAATCCCTACTTTCAGTTTTTTAGTGGTGAGACAGTATTCCAATGGAGCTTTCCCTGTCACTCCACGGATCTGGTGTACTTTAGAAAGCGAATCGGTGAGGAAGGTGTAAAAAAGATCTTTCAGGTATCCATTGATCTTCACGGAAGAAAAGCCAAAGAGAAAGAAGTCTTGGTGGATACCACAGTACAAGAGAAGAACATCACCTTTCCAACCGATACTAAATTGTACAAGCGCATCATTGAGCATTGTGTCGGTATTGCCAAGAAAGAGAGAATCATTCTTCGTCAGAGTTATCGAAGAACAACCAAGAAGTTAATGCTTGCCCAAAGGTTTCGAAATCATCCAAAGAATCGAAAGAAAGCGAGGTCGGCTCAAAGAAAGCTAAAAACCATTGCTGGTCGATTAGTCAGAGAGCTTGAGCGAAAACTTCCGGCCTCCTCTCTGGGGAGATACTCCCAGGAAATTGCACTTTTCCAGAAGATTGTAGCGCAGAAGAGAAACAGCACCAACAAGATCTACAGTATCCACGAACCTCAGGTGTATTGCATCAGTAAAGGCAAAGATCATAAGAAGTACGAGTTTGGTTCTAAAGCATCGATTGCAGTGACCAAGAACAGCGGTATCATTGTGGGAGCGGTTCATTTTTCAACAAATATCTATGATGGGCATACATTGCCTGAGACGCTCACACAAACCACGGAACTCGTGGGTCAGAGACCAAAGGTTGCCATTTGTGACCGAGGATATCG
>JAGLYY010000479.1 GCA_023131935.1 Spirochaetales bacterium
TTGGATTCCTCTTTTGCAGCCGGTAGGCAATAAGAAACAGGCTGCCGATGATGAGATAGGGTCCTGCTGAAATTAATACGGCAAATCCCCGGTTATGGCCGGCAGCAAAGAAAGCAAAGGTCCCATGAGACAGAGCACCGAGAAGAATGATATGGTGTTTCCCCTTTCTTTATCTTGCCTTATACTAGAATGTAATGGATGATAAGATTAGATTCAAATAATTTGGTGTGTAAAGGATGATGAAAAAACGAATTGTTACTTTAATTATTCTCCTTCTTTCAGGAATTGCCTTGATCAGCGCTCAGGCACCGGTCCGCGTTGCGATGCTTGATGTGGAGAACCGACATCTGGCAGGGGATGCACCGGGAATAGTGTGATCCAATGTATTAAGAGGTTCTATGCCTGAAGACTATGAAATTTATTCCCACTCAGAACTTATCTCAAAACTTGAAAGGTTACAGAAAAAAGCTGAAGCCCTTGATGAGGAAAACCGGTCTCTCGAGACCCTGAAAGAGGCCCTGGAGGTAAGTGAGTCCCGTTATCGCACCATTTTTCAAGGGTCCCAGGTCTCAATCTGGGAAGAGGATTTTTCAGAAGTACGTCAAGCGCTTAAAGAGATGCCCTGTAATTCCCGGAGTGAATATTCTATCTACCTGGAAGAACACCCGGAGATCGTTGAAAAGCTCATCAGCAAGGTGCGGATAATAGATATCAACGAAGCAACTGTCCAGCTGCTGCGCGCGGAAAGCAAAGAGCACCTCCTCTCCTCTCTGGATAGTGTGTTTATCCCTGAGTCTTTCGCGATTTTCAAAGAGGAATTCATAGCCATCGCGATGGGGGAACATCACCACGAATGCGAAACCATCGGCACACGGATGGATGGCAGCACCTTTCATGTTTTTTTAACAGCGTATCTTCCGGGAGAGGGGGAGGGATCGGTCCTTATCGGGATGATGGACATAACCGATAGAATCCTCCGGGAGCAGGAACGGGAAAAACTCCTCACTGTTGCTGAAGAGCATCGGCAAATGGCCGATTCCCTCCGGGATGTCTCCCTCGCGCTCACCTCGAAAATAAATCGTGCTGACATACTCGATACAATTCTGGAACATATCTGTAAAATCGTCCCCTGTTCAAGCGCGAACATTATGCTCATCAAAAACAGCAAATTAACAGTGGTCCGTTGGGCTGGCTATAAGAAGTTTGGCGCTGAGAAGTTCATGAGCGATTTCGGGGAAAAAATCAGCGACATGGGACGGGCGCCATCACTTATAAATGACAAGCTGATTTCCATAATACCCGATACTTCCCGGGACCCAAACTGGGTCCATTTCCCGGAAATCGCCTATATCAAATCCTTTATGGCTATCCCGATTATCTGGCAAGGCAATGTCATTGGTCTCTTAAACCTGGATAGCGACCGGAAGGAAACATTCACCCGGAAAGATGTGGTAAAGTTACAGCCCCTTGCCGATGCCGCCGCTGCCGCCCTTCAGCACTCCCTGCTCTTCGAGCGGGCAAACCAGGAAATCAGCGATCGAAAAGAGACAGAAAAACATCTGAAACGATCGCTGGAAGAAAAAGAGATCCTCCTCAAAGAGATCCATCACCGGGTAAAAAACAATCTTGCCATCATCATTGCTCTTATCAATCTGCAAAGTAACAGGATTTCTGATCCATCCCCACTGCACCTTTTCGAAGACCTGCGGCAGCGGATCTTTGCAATTTCCCTTGTTCATGAAAAACTTTACGAAAGCCATGATCTTTCGAGTATCAACTTCCGTACTTACGTAATCGAGTTGCTGGAATCCGCTAAAGCGGTCTTATGTTACCGGAATAATATTGAATTCCAGCTTGATATTCCCGAAGAGATAGCCTTTGAAATTAATACCCTGGTCCCCCTCGGACTGATACTCAATGAGCTCATTACGAATGCCTTAAAATATGCCTTCCCCGAAGGAGAGGGAAAAGTTCTGATAAAAGTGAAAAGAACCGGTAACGAGCTTGTTCTGACAGTAAAGGATACAGGAATCGGTTTTCCTGAAAAAGATGAGCCTTCATGTCATCTCGGGTTGAATCTCGTCGAGTCCCTCGCGATGCAGATTGGGGGGTCGGCACTTTATCAGAATGAAAACGGGGCGGCAATTTTTATCAATTTTCCCTGCAAAACGGATATAAATACTGAAGCGGTTCGAGGGTCCCCATGACTGAACAGTATGAAAGTATATCCCGTTCCGAACTTATCTGGAAAATTAAAAGACTTCAAAAAAAGGTCCTGGACCTTAAAGAAAAGAATCGATCTTTTAAAAAACTGAAAACCACGCTTAAAGCAAGTGAAACCCGGTATCGCCGTATCTTTCAGGATTCTCAGGTCGCGCTCTTGGAAGGAGATTTTTCAGCAGTTCTACAAATCCTTAGAGAGCTTCCCTGTAATTCTCCTGCCGAATATTCGGATTATCTGAATGAACACAAAGATATTGTTAATGAATTGATAAAAAAGATACGAATTACCGATATAAATGATACTGCCATTAGAATATCCGGCGCGAGAAACAAGAGACATCTTCTCCTCTTTCTCAACCATTCATTGATTCCGGAATCCATTGAATCTCTCAAAGAGGCATTCATAGTCTTAGCCTCTGGAAGCAGACACTACTATGAGTGTGAAACCATGTTCAGGCGAATAGACGGCAGTATCTTGCATGTACTACTTACCGCAAATCTTACAAAAGGGGGAGAGGGATCGGCACTTATCGGAATGATGGACATTTCCGAACGGATTCTTCACGAACAGGAACGGGAACGACTTCTTATCATTACTGAAAATCAAAGAAAAATTGCTGAAGTCTTGCGGGATGTAACTCTTGCCCTTACTTCGAAAATAAATCGTGCCGACATCCTTGATACTATTTTAGAACAAACTCACAGGATCATTCCTTACGCAAGCGCGAATATCCGGCTCCTCGAAGGAAATAGATTAGTAGTTGTCCGCTGGTCCGGATATGAGAACTTCGGTGCCAAGGCTTTTATCAAAGAATTCGCCGAAGAGATGGGGAAGCTGGCTCTCGCCCGCAAGGTTATAAACAACAACTCGGTTGTCATTATCCCCGATACAAAACAGGAGCCCATCTGGGTCACTTTTCCTGAAACCGCCTATATCCGGTCCTTTATCGCGGTCCCCATCGCCTGGCGGGACCGGGTAATAGGCCTTTTTAGTTTAGATGGTGACAGGAAAGATGCCTTTACTCATGAGGACGCGGAAAAACTGCTTCCAATAGCCAGCGCCGCCGCGGTTGCACTGCAGAACTCCATGCTTTTCGAACGGGCAAACCGGGAAATCAATGACCGGAAAGAAACAGAAAAGAATCTGATGCAGTCTTTGGGTGAAAAGGATAATCTCCTCAAAGAGATCCACCACAGAGTAAAAAACAACCTCGCCACCATTATAGCACTCATCAATCTGCAAAGTAACAGAATATCAGACCCTTCGATGCTTCACCTTTTTGAAGACCTGAGACAGCGGGTTTTTGCTATCTCTCTGGTACATGAAAAACTCTATGAAAGTCATGATCTCTCAAGTATCGACTTTTATACTTATGTAAATGACCTGCTGGAAACCACCAGGTCGATTTTAAGTTATCAGTACAATATTGAATTTCAGCTGGATATTCCAGAGGGGCTATACTTCGAAATTGATACCCTGATACCCCTCGGACTTATACTCAACGAACTCATTACAAATTCCTTAAAATACGCCTTCCCCGAACGAGGCGGTGAAGTTCGGATTAAGATTGAGCGTATAAATAACGAACTTGTTTTAATGGTAAAGGATACAGGGGTTGGTTTTCCTGAAAAAGGGGAAGAAGGGCCATCTCACCACCTTGGGCTGAACCTCGTTGAATCCCTTGCAATGCAAATAGGAGGTTCAGCAGTTTTTCGAAATGATGATGGAGCGGTAGCGGTCATCAGGTTCACCCATAGCACTGACAGTCCAACTGCTGATTTTTCTTGACAGTGAAAGGACCTCTGAATTACTCTATCGCTGATCATAAGTTAAGAGAATCAAATATAGGTGAAGGAGCCACTATGAGCAAGGTGTGTATCATCGGCGCGTACAACACTCAATTCGGCGCTTTTGTAAAAAAGAACAGGGAGACAGGGGAGATAACAGATCTTAAATCAATCTACCAGCTCCTTGAAGAAGCAGGACGAGGGGCAATTGAAGACGCCGGACTTACCCCTGAGGATATTGATGGTGTCTGGCTGGGGACCTGCTCTCCCTCCCTGTTTGCAAATCAGGAACACCTGGCACCTAATGCGCTTGAAATCGATCCCTTAGGATTACGGTTCAAACCAATGACCCGAACGGAAGACGCCTGTGCCAGCTCCTCTGTCGCGCTCTACGACGCCATTTATGCCGTTGAATCCGGCAGGTTTAAGACTGCCCTTGTTATCGGTGTCGAGAAGATGAACCTCCTTAATACAGAAGGGGTAACCCATGCCCTTGCCTGTTGTTCTCATTGGCCCACCGAGGGAGCGGAAGGGATGACCTTTCCCGGCCTCTTTGCTGAATACGCCAAGGGATACCGGACACAATATGGTCTTTCAGATGATGAACTGGCCCGGATTCTGGCAACCGTTGCCGCCCTCGGTTACAAGAACGGAGTACAAAACCCCTTGGCCCATTTTGGCGCCGGCAGTCTTCCGGACCGGTTTAAACTCTTTTCCGCCGATGCGATTCTCAATCTTCCGGAAGAGAAAAACCCGATGATCGTGCATCCCTTACGGCTTCATGATTGCTCCCTCGTATCCGACGGGGCCGCGGCCCTGGTAATTACCGGGGCAGAACAGGCAAGGAAGATGAAGGATAAGGTTGTGGAGATCGCCGGTATTGGTCATTCCACCGAACGGATGGCAATCCGGGAGAGGGAAAATATGTACGAATTAACGGCAGCCAAAAACGCCAGGGACAAGGCCTTCGCTGAAGCGGGAATTACCACCGCCAACCTTGATCTTGTAGAGGTCCATGACTGCTTCACCATCAACCAGCTCCTCTGTACCGAAGCTCTCGGTCTTTCAGAAGAGGGCAAAGCCGGATATGATTATCTTGAAGGGCGATTTACCACGGAAGACACCTGTCCCGTGAACCTCTCCGGCGGACTCAAAGCAAAGGGACACCCCGTTGGAGCTACCGGGGCTTCAATGCATGTCCTTCTCTACAAACAACTAATAGGTGAGCCCATTGGTGTATCCCCGGCAAAGGTCCCCCTTGAGTTTGGCGCAACCCTCAATGTGGGCGGATCCGCTGTTACCAACACGGTTACTATTTTAAGACGGATCAGGTAGGGAGGAAGGCTGTAGGTGGATAGACTATAGGCTATTAGGTAGGATAGGCTGCGTAGTACTGCGGGAGGGAATCGTGCGTGATCATAGGAAGCTCAAAGCGCTGGGGTGTTTTGATGGACATGACATGTCCGGCTGTGAATAAAAATTGTGGAGACAGAAAAGGTTTTGGGTGCCCTGCTTCGATCAATGCGCAAAAACCTAATAGCCTACAGCCTAATAGTCTACAGCCTAAATTGTTACAAAAGGAGATATCAGTCAATATGCCTTCAATAGAACGGAAAAGTCTGGATCGAATCAGCCGAGGCGACAGACTTCTCATTGACGCGGGAGGATTCGCGAAAGCGGGAAAACCTCTCAACGACCGTATGATCCAGCTCCTGGCCCGGTACAGGGTTACCTGGGTACCGGTATTGAGCCTGTCTTACGAGGAAAAGCAACCGCACCTGCGGGATATAGAGGCTGACCCGGCTTATGAAGACAGGTTGATAGCCGATTCCCTGCGGAACCTGAGGGAACCTTTCTCATCGGTCCGGTTCAGAATGCTTGATAAACTAAGATCCATTTACAGTCCTTTCAGCGAAGAGGCAAAGTCGTTTCAGGTCAGGGGAAAGAAAAAACATATTACCAGGGACATACTTCTGGAGAGAAATCCCGGCCCGTTGTATCAACCCGATATCGACGCGGGCAGCGAGGCGATTATCTCGCAGGCACATGTCTCATACCTGAAGGAAGCGCTTACTCACATCTACAGCCAACTGGAGCAAATGACAGTCAGAGATCCCGAAACGAAAGGAAAGAAGAACCGTATCCCTCTGCAGAATTACCATTCCATCAGACTCCAGAATTTTTACGATATTCATCGCCTTAGTTCCCTGGGGGATGCTGTTCCCTGGCATGTACTCGACACAGCATGTTATTTTCTTGCAACCATAGTGAATTTGAACAAGAAACGGATTATCAAAGGGATTCCCGTTTCGGAAACCAGGTTTGACCCTACCAAATCCTCGGACCTGAACCAGGAATACCAATACCATCAGGAGATGATTATTGACGCGACACTTGGGATTCTTCTCCATTCCATCGGGCTGAGCCACGACAGCGTAGCCAGAACCATCTCCGCAAAACCGGTATATGACTGCGGTACACCGGCGTGCAGAAAACAGCGGAAAACCGTACAGCGGAGTCATTTCGTTACAAAAAACCTCCTCCGGAATCGTCATGATCTCTCCGCGATCACCCGCATGATGGTATCACTGGAACGGGATTATCCGGATACAACAGGTTATCCTCCCCCCTTCGAAAACAGGTTTCTCCATGAATTCGTCCGCCTTTTTCATATCATTGATTTTTACGACGAGATGACTAATCCAATCATACATAAACACCCATATTGCAGAATGCAGGTGATTGATTACATGCAATCGCTAAGCGGTCCCTACGAATACAGCACAACGAAGATACAGAATTTACTCCGTTTTGACGAAAAACTGCTTGAAGAATTCCTTTCCCTGCTGGCCCCCTATGATATCGGGGAAAAGGTTTCCCTTGGACCGGAAGAAAATCCTTCGGAGTGTTATTTCGTAGGACAGGTGTTCTCCTGCAGCGATTCATGGTTTCCAATAATCTCTATTCTGAAAGACGAAAGATTGAACCGGAAATACAATTATGGATCACTCCTGTTCCATATTCCAGCTTCCACAGCATTGTACGTCGAGAAAGGAAAGATTACGAAACGGGTCCGTCTGCCCTGGATGCAAAAACTGAAGATCCGCGATCAGGGGATCGGGCCCGGTGATATCAGATCATTCAGGGACCCTGTTTTCGGAGGTCAGCGTCCCCTGTCTAAACTGCTTAAGGTTCTACTCCGCTGAACAATGTACTGCCTCATAATTTACTCCCTGATAAGTTTTGCGTTCAGTTTTTTCTCAGCAGAATAGAAATTTTGTTAAGGTTTAAGTTTTATGCTGTATAATGTCTTCATTTATGGGGGAAAAAGTGGAGACCGGTTTTTATCAATTTCTTCGGAATGTGAGTTTCTTTGAGGAACTGCCCGACAAAGATATCCGGAACATGCTGAAATACTGCGGGGAAGAACAATTCTCCGCTGCGGAGATCCTCTTTCATGAAAACGATCCCGCGGACCGATTCTATATCGTATTGCAGGGTGAGGTTGAGGTATGGAAAGCCTACGGCACCGATGATGCCGATATGCTCGCTGTCCATGGTAAAGGGCACCTCTTTGGAGAGATGGCCCTCATTGATGACATGCCGAGAAGCGCGACAGTTCTGGCCAGAAGGCCAACCCGGCTCCTCTATATTAAGGAGGAGGATTTCCAGCGGATGGTGCGGGAAAACTCCTCTGTTGGATTCTCAATAATCAAATCCCTGTCATCAATGGTACGGAAGAGTAACGACAGTTTTCTGGAGGATCTTAAGACGAGGAACCAGAAACTGGAGGAGGCTTACAGAGAACTGAAAACCGCCCAGGATGAACTGCTTAGAAAAGACCGGCTTTCAAACCTCGGGAAATTCTCCTCCATGATTCTCCACGATCTTAGAAACCCCATATCAACCTTAAAAAGTTACGCTGAAATGATCCTGATGAACGAAGAGATAACCGGGAAACCACAGGAATATGTAAAAAACATTCTCCATGAGGCGGACCGTCTGAATAATCTGGCGAATGAATTTCTCGATTACTCCCGGGGAGAGATCAGGCTTACGATGAACATCGTGCTCCTGAAGGATTTTATGGAAAAGCTCAACCCGGTAATCCGCAGGCGTTTTGCCTCCCGAAATACCGAGATAACCATTGAGTCCCGTTTCAACGAACCTGTTATTTTCGACCATGACCGGATGTTTCGAGTTCTGCTCAACCTCGCGGAGAACGGGAGAAAGGCAATGTGCAGAGAAGGTATGTTTTCCATTATCGCGGAAAAACAAGGGGACGCCCTGCTCTTTATCATTACCGACACAGGAGATGGAATGACGCCGGAGGTTTTAGAGCATATATTCGAGCCCTTCTATTCCTCCTCACAAGGAGGAGGTACAGGCCTGGGTATGGTTATCGTAAAAAACATAGTTGATGCACATGAAGGCTCTCTGAAGGTTGAAAGCGCCCCGGGCAAAGGCACAAAGGTTACCATTTCCCTCCCGTTACGGGGATAAGCCAGAGGGGGAAGAGGCGCAGAGGTCACCATGGAGTGAAGGATTTCTTATTCAAGAGTCACCTTTTTCAATATATGAGTCGGGTCACCATTATACGGATTGATCTTAAGCCAGATTTCCTCAAAAGCAACACTCTCAACCAATCCATTTCCCATATCATATCTTACTTTTACAATACCGCTGCCTTTTAGATTCTCAATCTTTTCCAGCAGTTTTATATACTGTGGATTTGTCATTGGCACCTCCCGTCTGGCCAGAGTGAGATGACTCCTTTGAATATAGGGAAATCCATCACCTCTTATTACTGGCGGCTTTTCCGGATCATAAGGAGAGCCAGGAGGAGCATACAGATAACTGTGAGGGATTCCCGGCCACAGATGTGTGTTATCCGGATTATAGTCATGCATTCCGATAGAAATCATATCCAGTGAGTTCTGATATTCCAGTATCATCCGGGAATCCTCTTGTATGGGGATGTAATTCCGCCGTGGATATTGTGAAAACAATCTTTTCTGATCCTCATCTTTCATTGTCAATTGTAAAAAAAGTTTTCCATTAATTGTGATTGTTGGGTTATCACCCATAGATGGATTCTTCAGAGCCGAAATATCGATAACCCTGCCTTGTGCAAGTGGAGTTGTTGGATCAAAATCTGTTCGTATCTTTCCACCCTCCATTTTTATGGCAAGAGGAACATCATTTGTTGTTGGGTCATATCGTGTTACCGGGATTCCCAATTGCGCCAATTCCGCGTGAGCTCTTATTCGCCAGTATTCATGCGATGCCTGCTTAAGCCTTTCCTCCCATGCTTGCACTTTTGAGGTGGAATTATGAAACCTGGGAGGAACCCGGGAATTGTTATCGATCATCTCCTTTACATACTTCCATGTTCCATTATTATTCAACTTACTCTATTGCCTTCTTCTGTTATAGCATTTTTTTGTTCTGGATGACAGACTCCTCATCAGTTACTCTCGCATTCCTTCAAAGCCTCCGGGGCCAGTGCTTCAAGAGGGAGTACATGATCGACAGCCCCCAGCTTGATTGCCTCCTTTGGCATACCGAAAACGATACAACTGCGCTCATCCTGGGCAAAGGTAACAGCTCCCGCGTCTTTCATTTCACTCATCCCCCTCGCTCCGTCATCGCCCATCCCGGTCATGATAATACCAACGGCGTTCCTGCCGGCGTATCTGGAGGTAGAACGAAACAGGACATCAACCGATGGTCTGTGTCTGCTTACCAGCGGGCCGCCGCGCACCTCCACATAATACCTGGCCCCGCTCCTCTTCAGCAGTGTGTGGTAATTACCCGGCGCGATTAAGACCCTGCCCCGGATTATCGTATCGTTGTTCCCGGCTTCCTTGACCGATACCCTGCAGATCCCGTCCAGCCTCTTCGCGAAAGCCCGGGTAAATTGCTCCGGCATATGCTGCACAACTACCGTCCCCGGAGCATCTAGAGGGAAGGATTCCAGGAAGTTTTTTAATGCCTCGGTACCGCCGGTTGACGCGCCGACCACAATAACTTTTTCCGTAGTTCTGAAAATCGGCTTTATGGTTGACAATGGGATCACCACATCGGCTGTATATTTTGGTGGGATTTTTTCAGACCCGGGCTTTCGGTTAGCGGACAGGCGGGAACCGGTCTTCAGTTTTCTTCTTGAAAGAAATGCCGCCTCAACCGCGTCACATATCCGAATTTTCGATTCCTCCAAAAACATCCTGGTTCCAAGCTTTGGCTTGGTAATGATCTCTACCGCCCCGTACTCTATTGCCCGTAATGCTATTTCCGAATTCTCCTCTGTCAGGCTCGAACAGATAACCACGGGG
>JAGLYY010000048.1 GCA_023131935.1 Spirochaetales bacterium
GATATGCTTGACAAAATCCCGGAATTCCCCTATTTTACCTCCATAACGCTCGTTTTAGAGCGTTTGGCCAGCCGCTGTAGCTCAGTCGGTAGAGCAGAGGACTGAAAATCCTCGTGTCAACAGTTCAATTCTGTTCGGCGGCACAATTAAACAGACAGCTATCCATACGGATGGCTGCTTTTTTTTTCAGGGCATCAATTGAAATAACTTCTTACCTCTTCGTGACTCCTGTTCGGTACCCCATTTCCATTCCAATAACCGGGAAATATGATAAACTTCAAGATTGTCATCACGAAAATCTGAAAAAACCATTAGCCGGCCATCAGGTGAAATATCAAGTCCTGTCGGCTGGTCTCTCCCCCAAACCCAATCGATAATCTCCATGGTTTCAGTATCTATTACAAAGACCTTGCCGAACTCAGGACCCTCTTTCAGATAGGTCTCCGAATTGTTCCTTCCCCGGGATGAGACGAAGAGATACTTGCCGTCCGGTGTCAGTTGGATGGTATTCAGCTTCTGCCCAATGTGGACCCGTTTCAGTAACTGATAATTCTCAAGATTGAGAACAAAAACATCTCCCCAGAACATATCGGAAACGTACAGACGTCCCCTTCGGGGGTCCGTTATGGCATGCCTTTTAGCTCCCGGACCAAGATGGATAGTTACGTATACCCTGTTTGATTGTAAATCTATTACCTGAATGTTACCTGTATCGTAGAGACAGACATAGAGAAGGTTATTGTCCGGTGACAGAGCAAGCCCCCGGGGGATACCCTCGACTTTTATTTTATGCAATACCTTTCGTTCATCCATATCGATAACTGAAATATTGTTCGACCACCAGTTTGAAACATAGGCCTTCTCTTCGTTTCCAGACAGTATAATGACTTTTGATCCAATTCCTCCTGTTTCGATGGAAGTAATATAGGCAAAATCATCTAAATCTATTATATGGACCATATTAGTGGTCATTTGGGACACCAGAATCTCCCGACGCTCCGGAGCGAAAGCGATCTCCACAAAGCCCACCCGATCGGCTATGTTTTCAGGAAACTGAATTCTACCCCAATAGGTAAAATCCCAGGTTTTAAAAACATCCACCCCTGTATCTCCGAGAAGAGCAGACAGGAAATATCTTCCATCGGGGGTAAAGGCTACCGATTTCGGGCGTCCCCCAGTCGCTATCTCCGTAATCAGATGTATCCGGGAATCAAGAGGCTCCAGCTTCTCCTCGATGACTGATCCCTCAAGGATTTCTGTTTCGAAAGAAAGGTTTTTATATCCCTCCGCGCTTAAAACCACCGTTGTCAGTCCCGCCGGCAGCTTATAGAAATCCTTTTCTCCTTCAGAATACTCAGGTACCAATACCTCCCCGTTAATATTCAAAGCATAGTTTTCCGGGAAAACACGAAGTAAAACCCGGATCCACTTCTCCTGGGAGTATAACAAGGTGGTACAGAGTAAAAATACGCAACAGATTAATGAGAAATAGTTTCTTTTCATAGATTAAATACCTGTTAGAAGGCGGTAAAGATTCCCTTCAAGATCGAGAAGTCTGCTATCCTGGAGTTTCCTTTCTTCCCGGGGGACCGGATTATTATAAACACCAAGGATTTCCGCCGGCCGGGGGCTGAACACTACCATCGAGTCTCCAAGGAGCAGGGCCTCCTGGATATCATGGGTTACAAAGAGGGAGGTGCGGTGGTCCTTTGTCCAGACTGTATTAAAAACCTCAAGGAGGGATAATTTGAGCCTGATATCGAGGGCCTGGAAAGGTTCATCCATGAGCAAAAGATCCGAGGGGAAGGCGAAAGCCCTTGCGATGGCAACACGCTGTTTCATACCTCCGCTTAATTCCCGGGGATAAAACTTACGAAAATCTGACAGATCCACAAGTTTGATAACACGCTCCACAAGATCAGTACGCTGTTCAGTGGGAAACCGGCGGCCCAGGATAAAGTTGATATTCCCCTCTACCGTCTTCCATGGCAAAAGCCGGGGTTCCTGAAAAAGATAACTTAGCCGATGATCGGCGATCCCCTCAATGGTTCCCGTGTCAGGGAGCAGACTGCCTGACAGGATATTTAAAAGAGTGGTTTTCCCGCATCCGGAAGGACCGAGGATCGCCGTAACCTGGTTATCGGGAATGTCGAAGGAGATACCTTTCAGAACAGAAAGTTCCCCGAAATCCTTAGCTATATCTCTAACCCTGATTTTCACTGGAACCAGCCCTCCAGGGGATGCGGTTGGTAATCACGTGAAAGATAAATTCACTGATCCCGCTTAAAGTAACAGCTGCGATTGTCCAGGCAAACACCTCTCCTGTTTCCAGAGTAGCCTGAGCGTACTGCAGTCCTGTACCAAGGGCGTGGAACGGCTGACTCAAGACCTCAGCAGCTATCACAACTTTCCAGGTTAAACCGATACTGGCCCCCGCTCCGGCGATTACGTAGGGGAGGATTGAGGGCAGATGGACATGAAGGATTGTACCCGCCATTGGCACCTTGTACACCTGTGCCATGGAAAGAAGTCCGGGATCGACATTTCTTATCCCCTCCATCACGCTGGCGGTAATGACAGGAAAAATCGTTAAAAGGCAGACAAAGATTGGAACGTTGTCGGTTTTAAACCAGATCATCCCAAGAAGAATCACTGACATCACCGGTGTTGTTCGGATGATAGTAAGAAAAGGGCGGAGGAAGGCCTCCACTCCTCTGGAAAGCCCCCCCGCCACGCCTGCAGCAAGAGCGAGGCCGAAAGAGAGCGCGAAACCGATAAGACCCCGGACAACGGTATTACCCAGAGCCAGCCAGAAATCCCCCCTTCCGAGAATTCGGAGAAGATCAGAAAAGACCTCAAGAGGAGTGGGGAGGATGATAGGAGCATCAATTCTCCCCGCGGCAATACTCCAGATCAACAGGAAAAGCAGTATCGACCCCAGAGAAATCAGGTATTGGATTTTCCCTCGACTTTTCATCTCACCGGCCTATGTTATGGCGCGGAAAAATAATAATTTGAATCGGGCAGTTCCCCTCCGATAGATACAGGATCTCCCGCTAACAGGACAGAGAGATAAACCTCCATCGATTCCCTGGAGGCCAATGCTGAAGCGAAGGAGAGATTACACCGGGGGATCGCCTTCTCAGCGATTACCGCGGGCATAATTCCAAACTTCTCAATCAGGACCGATGCCGGAGCGGGATGGGTCACCACGAATTCAATGGATGCTTTATATTCCTCCAGGAACCGGAGCACAACCTCCGGGTAATTCAGAGCGACTTCCGGACGGATAACGACAACAGAAATCGGGTAAACTTCTTCTTCCCCGGAAATATTCTTCCATTGATCCTGGAGATCAATAACGATCTTCATGTCCGGGGCCTTCATGAGAATTTGAGTCACAAAGGGTTCCGGCAGGATAACCGTATCAGCTTTCCCGGCAATAGCCATCTGCGCGACCTGGGTGGGAGGAAGGGAAAAATCAATGGTGACCCCCTCTATTCCCTCTTCCCTGAGGAAATAGCGCATAAGATAATCCGGAGTTGCTCCTTTGCCAACCCCATAGACCTGTCTGCCCGATAAATCTTCGAGGCTCTTCACCCCTTCATCACGGCTCAATATATAGATCGATCCTAAACCAACCACCGCGCCAAGGGGATATCCCGGTCCTTTTGTGTACAGTTTCGCGCCAACGTTGGCGGGAAGGACCGCGAAATCAACTTCACCGCTGGTGATCCGGGCTACCATTTCTGTTGGTGTAGGGATAACAAAGTAAGTACTGGAAACACCTGGACCAAGATTGGGTACATCTTCAAAAAGTTTGATCATCCCAAACCCTGTGGGACCTTTAAGGGCGGCAATTTTGAGCTCGATGGACTCCCGGGGTCCCTCTTTCAGATCTGTATCCTGAGAACCCCCGGCGAAAAGACCAACCTGTACTATGATCAACATAATCCCGATAATGGTATATTTTAAAAATTCCTTCATAATTCCTCCTGCCATAAATTATTGCCTGTTCCCCTTTTCAGTCAAGGGAATAATCCTCTTAAAGAAGATTGCATATACTCCGGACAAAATAAATCCCAGGGCGAAGAAATACCAGACCCAGCCCGGCAGGCCCAGGAAAAGATCCGGAGTTTTGTTCCAGTTCCAGAAATCATTCCCAAGTATGAAGAGGAGGAGAAATATCCCGACCCAGAGCAGGCTGACACCCTTTGGGGGATAGACAAGGGCGGTATTTTCTTTCCTGCCTGGTGTGAGGAGACTGATAACAGTATACGCGAGTATAGTAGCGGTTAATATTGGAATAACCGGCAGAATACCCGGCACGGCAAGCACGCTGAAGTAAAACAACATCACCAGGACCTCTCCGACGAGAATACTGCCGAGGGCCCCATAGGTGTTTCCCCTTTTCCAGTATAGCCCGCCAAGAATTGTTGGAGCCAGTACCGCCAGACCGTTAAAAGTGGTCTTATTGATAAATCCAAGGATAGTAGCGGGGGGATTAATGGCGATAATAAAACCGGTCAGCGCGAGTAGTGAAATAATCAACCGGCTGTACAACCTTCCGGGAAGCCGGGGGTGGGGAAAATCCCTGGTAATAATCGAAGTTACCGTTAAAAGCTGGGAATCGAGGGTTGACATGAGGGCGGCAAGACTTCCGGTAAGCAGAAGGGCGCTCAAAACCTCTCCTGTATACGTTTTGAGGAGCAGGGGGAATATTGTATCGGTTTGCTCTGCCGGCAAATTCGGAAAAACCGCTTTACCGATAACTCCAATGGAAACCGTCAGAAAAAAGAGTCCCGTGGTGATGATGGGATAGAGGATCACTGTCCATCGTAATGAATTCTCATCCTTAGCTGCTATAAACCTTTGAAAAAGCTGGGGAAACATGGGATCGGCGAAGAACCAGAGGACCAGATATCCGATCCAGATCCCCGGCAGCATCACCTCCCCTGCCCCGGGCCTTGAGAGGTGTTCGGGATTGGTTTCCAGAAGCTTCTCATGAACTCCGACAAACCCTCCGGCCCCCCGGGCAATGATAAAAAAAGCAACCAGGGTAAAGATGACCATCATCACCCCCTGAATCACATCGGTCCAGGCGATGGAGCGTAATCCCCCAAGCCCCACATAGAGGGCGATAAAAAGAGTAATCAGGAGGGCCCCGGTTAAGTAAGGCATACCGGTAAGGCTGTTGAGGGATTTACCGCTTGCGATTGTTTGAATCGCGATATAGGGAAGGGTAAAGAGAACGAGAATACCCGAGAATACCAGTTTCAACAGGGGGGACTGGTACCTGTCAGAGACAAAGTCCGATGGGGTTACATACTGCCGTTCCCGGGATAATTTCAGGATCCTGCCGCCGATGATGATGAATGAGAGGGCCATGAAGCCGGTGCCGAAACCCATGATGGGGTAAAAGGCATAGCCGATACGATACCCCGCGCCCGAAAGCCCGAAGATCGTAAAGGCGCTGAAATTTGTAGCCGCCATGGTAAAAAACAGAAGAACCGGCGTGAGTTTCCTCCCCGCGAGAAAAAACTCAATGGGACTGCCGGAAGCCCGCTTTCGGTAGATGATCCCGATCAACAGCATGAGAAAGAGATATCCAAAGATAATTGCTAATTGCATATAACCACCCCTTTCGAGTAGGGATGGCTCACTTATGAGGAACCTGCGAACATTACTCGAATAAAATCGTGAAAAAAACAATAATTTTTCAGTTCTCTTTTACCCTGATAAGCAAATCTGGTCAAGGGGTACAGAATTAGTTAGTTTATTCTGCAAGATTCTGGAACGATTTAACAAACCATTATCATAATTGTTTATTGGATACATATATAATCATGCCCGATCATTTTCATGGAATTGTACAAATTATCAACATATATAATTATATGGGGAACGGTGTTGATACCGTAGGGAACGGTTTAAAACCGTTCCCTACGGTAAAACATTATGGGTTACCGGAAATTATACATGGGTTTAAAACATTTTCGTCACGGGGGATTAATAAAATTAATCATGATGATGTTTTTCGATGGCAAAAATCCTATTATAATCATATTGTCCGTGATATTTGGCGGGATGAACGCCCATGATTATTTTAGTGATTGGATTTCTTTCCCTATATTTTTTAGGAGGATACCAAACTTTTTAAAATTGCTATTCATTAAAAGCAGCGACAATCACTTTATTCCTTCCGCTTTTTTTTGCTTCATACATAGCCAGATCAGCCTTATTTATAATTTCTCTTGATATTTTTAATTTCTTTTCCCCTTTTGAATATTCATGCGGAGTAAAGCATGTAACACCAAAACTTGAGGTTACTCTATAGCTCCTCTCATTAATCTTAAATTGTTTTTTTTCCAGCAATTCACGAATTACTTCTGCCTTCTTTCTTGAATATTCTAAAGAAGCATTATGCAGAAGTATAATAAACTCCTCGCCCCCATATCGGGCCACGGTATCAATCTTCCTTATGTTTTTCTTTAAAAATTCGGCAATTTCAACCAGCACCCTGTCACCTACCTGATGCCCATAAGTGTCATTTATTTTTTTAAAGTGATCAATATCCATCATAATACATCCAAGAAGATTTCCACTCCGTTTTGCTCTTTCAATTTCAAACTCAATGATCTCATTAAACTTTCGCCTGTTGAAAAGATCTGTAAGACTGTCCTTTTCAGCCAGCATATTAAGTTTCTCATTGGCCTGTTTTAATAGCGTTTTTGATTCTTTTAAACGAATGTTCTTCCTGGTCAATTGATAGAGAAATGAAATTAATAAAAGAGTCATTGCAATACCAATTATCCAGGTAAGCACTCTTTCACAAATCAGGAATTCTGTTTTCTCTGGTTCAAACTTTAAATATAATGTTTTTCCTGATATTTTCACCCATCTTTTTCTGCCATTTGATTCATCCGCTATATCACTTCCAATTAAAAGTTCTTTTCCCTCCGATCCGTATAGTCCAATAACATATTTGTTGTATGTCTCTTCCTGAATATCAAGTTTAAAAATGTGTTCCAAATTCAGAGATGTAAAAAGGGTTTTGCCGGTATTGCCAATAGGAATGCCAATAAATATAAAGGCCGCTCCATCCGATCTTTTTTCTGTAATAATACTCTGAGATTTCTTTTCCTGTACCGTTTTTATTAAGTTTATTTCGCTTTCACTTAACTGTTTTTTTATATGTTCATATTCAATCAGGGGTAATATCTCTGTATCCGCTATAATGTAAAACTCCCATGGCATAAGGTTTTTTACCTTTTTTTTAAGTATTTCCGTATATCCTGGCCTTGCGGGATTTACGACAAAATCAGCTACTGTTCTTGATCCGCTACATCCCTTCATGAAAAGAAGCTGCACCATCCCGCGAATAAACTCTATAGTAAGTTCTTCTTCATAACATGCTTTAGCTTCTCTACGTCTGGTTTGACTTATATCAACTATTAAGATAATCGCTACACCAATAATTAATATAATCAGGCTGATTACTATACATCTTCTCATACTTTTACTATAAAGAAGCATATTGCTAATTGCAAGGACATAAAAAATAGTTTTATTCTCTAATCTCATCTCATTCAGGATTATTTCTTTCTGGAACCGAACTCAGAATTCTGATAGAAGCGCATAGCTTTACCTGAGAGACATTTACACCAATAGATCAGTGATAGATTAATCAAAGCTCCAATATTATTTTATGTACAGCGCGTTTTAACTTATCAAATCTTTCATTA
>JAGLYY010000480.1 GCA_023131935.1 Spirochaetales bacterium
ATACTCTTTGTGGTGAATTGTTAAGTTTTAGGGGCAATATATAACGGAAATTGTAACATTAATGGGGCAACTTGTTCAGAAACTATGAAAAAAGCTTTTTTCGGATGTCCTGAACTGATGAGTGTGATACACTCCAAAAAGGTTTTTAGTTGACCCGGAAGGATAAAAATGATTGAAACCACTCAAAAACTGTATTTTGGAAGTTCGGGCGATCTGAGTTATCTGGATAGTAATTCGATTGATCTGATTGTGACATCACCTCCGTATCCCATGATTGAAATGTGGGACGGTGTTTTCTCGGGACAGGATGAAAATATCAAACTATCGCTGGAGAAACAGGATGGTAATAGCGCTTTTAACCTGATGCATAATACCCTGGATGCGGTCTGGGAAGAAAGTGCCCGCATTTTAAAAGATGGTGGATTCGCGTGTATCAATATTGGGGACGCGACGCGGAAGATAGGAGATCCCTTTAAACTATATTCGAATCATTCTAGAATTCTTATGAAGTTCCATGATCTGGGCTTTGATATTTTGCCATTAATTCTCTGGAGAAAGCAAACCAACGCGCCAAACAAATTCATGGGATCGGGGATGCTGCCAGCCGGGGCTTATGTAACTCTTGAACACGAATATATCCTTATTCTCCGGAAGGGGGGAAAGCGGGTATTTAAAAGCGGTGAAGAAAAATTATTAAGACGCGGGAGCGCATATTTCTGGGAAGAAAGGAATCTCTGGTTTTCAGATGTATGGGATTTTAAAGGTATCCGTCAAGCTTTAACGAACGGAAGCACAAGAAAAAGAAGCGCCGCGTATCCCTTTGAATTGGCTTACAGACTTATTAATATGTATTCTGTAAAGGGGGGGGTAGTGTTGGATCCTTTTGTCGGCACCGGTACCACCCTTCTCGCGGCAATTGCCTCAGGCAGAAATGGTATTGGTGTGGACATTGATGGTGATTTTTATGATGCAATAAAGGAAAGTATTATTGATTTTAGATCTGAAGTAAATTTTATTATTCAAAAGCGGTTAACTGATCATATAGATTTCATAAAGCAATATATTGAAAAAAAGGGTCCTGCTAAATATATAAACAAAACACATCAGTTTCCAGTTGTAACCAGCCAGGAAGTTGATTTGCAAATTGATTTCATCAGCGAAATCAATTTTACCAGGGATTTCTTCACAGTAAATTATGAGAATGCCGGTGATAGTTTCCTACATGCTCCACCGTTGACTAATCAGTCGATCGGGATGTAAGCGGAGTTGAACTTCGCTTAGCTCTTGAACCGGCCAGCTCCAGCAGGCAGCGAAACCGTAAAAGTGCTTCCCTTTCCCACACTACTTTCCACCTCAATAGTTCCTTTATGAATCGAGACAATATGTTTTACAATGGACAATCCTAATCCGGTCCCACCCAGTTCCCTGCTTCGTGCTTTGTCCACCCGATAAAATCGTTCAAATATCCGGGACAGATGCCTCTCCGGTATACCAGGTCCCTGATCAGTAATTGACAGATTAATCTTCCCCGGGGTTTCTGTGCATGCAATGATAATATTACTGTTTGCGGGGGAATATTTAACAGCATTATCGATGAGATTTATTAACGCTTGTTCCATTAGGAAGTGATCTACGGAAATCTCAAGTGAAGTATCTTCCTTGATTTCGATACGGATCCCTTTTGTTTCCATCTGGGCAGAGCAGGCATGAATCGCTGTATCGATTATTTCTCGAACAGGAGTGTTTACAAAAAGGTATTTGTTCTGACTGTCATCTTCAAGCCTGGAGAGCTGCAGCAGATCATTTATGATGATATTCAGGCGGTCGATCTGCCTTAATGCTGTGTCCAGAAAACGGTTCATTTTTTCATCACTGCTCCCGGATATATCCCGCAGGGTCTCAATAGATCCCTTGATTGCCGTAATTGGTGTTTTAAGCTCGTGGGAAACATTGGTTATAAAATCTTTTCGGATCTGCTCCAGCTGTTTCATCCTGGTAATGTCACGGATTACAAGGATTCCCCTGGTACCATCCTTTAGGGCAGATGCCTGCACTTCAAGATTTTTTGAAGGACTTCCCGGGGAGGTATAGGTGAAGTCGATGGAAATGTGGTGCCTTTTGCCGCTTTTCAGGGTATTCCGGGCGAGGGTTATGAGCTGAGTATTGTACACAACCTCTTCAATGCTCTTACCTTTATAATCGTTATCCGGAAGCGATAAAAGTTCCTTCGCTGCCGGGTTTATCTTCCGGACGGTAAGGTCCCCGTCAAAGAGGATGACTCCCTCGGCCATCGTGTTGAGAATACCTTCTGTCTGGTTTCGCTGATTTGTTATGTCGATAATTTTCTTTTTTAAACTGTCTGCCATTTTATTCATGGATATGGCTACTGTTTTTAAATCATCTGGTTTCTCTATTCGAAAGTAATGATCCAGATTCCCCGCTCCGTATTCCTTCGCGGCCTTCTGGAGCACGGCGATGGGATATATGTTTTTCTTTTCGATGAAAAGGGTAATGATGGTTACAAAGAGGAAAAAAATAAATGCACCGGTCCCGATTTTGAGGTAGTTGCTCATCAGGGCTGCATCGAGATCCTTCATTTCGACGGATACCCTGAGGATAATCTGTTCTTCCTGAAAATCGAAGGGGGGTAATGCAAGGTACATAAGCTCTTTGTTTATACTTACACTTTTTCTGATTGCTATCCCCGTTTCCCCTGCCGAAGCTTCTCTTACTTCTTCTCTGTTTTTATGATTTTCCAGTTTCGATATTTCCACGACAGAGTCGCCGATGACTTTTCCATCGATCTTGATGACAGTGATCCGAATTTCTTCGGTACCCGATTTTCTGGTGAATTCATCGATGGATTCCGGCTTAAGATAATTGATTTGTCGCTTCAGCATTTGAGCTGAAAGGAGCAGATATTTCTCAGTCTCTTCGGAAGAGATTTTTTTTATCATCCCACCGGAAAACAGGCTGGTCAGGATGATTGATACAACAATGATGATAACATACGAAAAGTATCGCCTGAGAATTGGTCTAGATATCATCAGAGTTTTCCTTCATCCTGTAACCAATCCCCCGCACAGTTTCAATATAGGATCCTTTTTCCCCCAGCTTTCGTCTTAAGCCTAGGATTTGAACATCAATGGAACGGTCGGTAACCGGGTAGTTTTCGCCATGAACAGTAGAGATTAACTGCCCCCGGGAGAAAACCCATCCGGGATTCCGGATAAGAAAAAGCAGGATTTTATATTCGCTTGCCGAAAGGTCAACTTTCTCCCCATCCACCTTGGCGCGGTGTTTATTTACATCGATTTCTATTCCATGAAGAGATAAACTTCCCTGCTGCTTGTTGTCCACTCTGATTTTTGTTCTTCGAAGGATTGTTTTTACCCTTGCCGTCAATATACGGGACTGAAGGGTTTGGTGATATAATCATCCGCCCCCATTTCAAGGCCACAAATGATGTCGTTATCTTCAGATTTGGCTGTTACTATTAGAACGGGTATATGGAGCAGGACCGGGTCCTGCTTGAACTTTTTACAAATTTCAAGGCCATCAATTCCCGGCAACATGAGGTCCAGGATGACGAGATCCGGCAGAAACTTCCCAACCTTCACAAGAGCATCCTCCCCTGTTCTAGCTGTTTGAGTATGATATCCTGCCTGTTCGAGGTTGAATGCTATTATTTCCGCAATATCCTGTTCGTCCTCAACGATAAGAATTGTTTCCAATCCTTGCTCCTTTATCATGCTTTAGTGGTCCAGGTCTTCATGTATTCCCGTTACGCTGTAGATAATCCATTCACAGATGTTGGTAATATGGTCCCCCATCCTTTCCAGGAAGCGATCAATGAAAAGAAGGGTCGTCGCCTTCCTCTGTCCAGGTTTTGTATCCATAAGCATTGAGAATACTTCCTGAATTACATAATCATGAATTCTATCCATCTCTTCGTCAAGGGAGGCGATATGCCGCGCCTCGTGTGGGTCGTTTTCGATGTAGGCCTTCAGTACACCGCGAAGCATGGAAATTGCCAGTTCAGCCATCTTTGGAAGTTCGAAAAGAGGTATCGGTTCCTGCTCCTCTGATAATCGGAGTGCCCCTTTCGCGACATGTACCGCGTGGTCCCCTATGCGCTCCAGCTGGGTAGATACTTTTAAAGCAGTTATGAGCCTTCGCAGGTCCCCGGCTACCGGCTGTTCCCTGGCTATAAGATCGATACAGAAATCTTCTATTTCGAGTTCCATTGTATTAATCTCCTTATCTTCAAGGATGACACTACGGACTTTTTCTTCATCTCTATCGATGAGACATTCCATAGCCTTTCCGATGGCTTCCTCAACGAGGATTCCCATTTTTATGATTTCTCTGTTTAACAGATCCATTTTCCCGGTGTACTCATGACGTATTTCCATCTTTTTAGTCTCCTATCCAAATCTTCCGGATATATAATCTTCAGTTTTTTTGTTTTTCGGCCGGACGAATAATTCTCCGGTTTCACCATACTCCACCAGATACCCGGTCCTGTTCTCATCAGTCATGAGGAAGGCGGTATAATCGGATATCCTGGATGCCTGCTGCATATTATGAGTAACAATGATGATGGTAAAA
>JAGLYY010000481.1 GCA_023131935.1 Spirochaetales bacterium
TGGCTGAGGAGTTCTTCCAGGATCGCATGAGAGCTATAAAGAACAGCAAGAAAAACTGGAGAACGACCACCGGGATCAATCCGGTCAAGGTCGTTATGAGTGGAAAGGATTTTCTTTACCACCGATAAATCATCATTCTTAATTGCCTTATGGAAATCATGAAGGGGAAGGAAAACCTCCAGGAAAGAGGGGACATCCCGTGTCGATGGACTTTTTCTCCCGGGCCAGAAAACCCTGCCCCATGGTCCGTTATCTATCAAGTTCCAGTAGTATAAGGTTGATTCATAGAGGTATTTATCCTCATTACCGTTATAGGCAGCCCAGAAGATTCTTCCCAGCACATAATTTGCCCCGAACTCCTCCCAGGAGGAAAACACACTAATAAGGGATTTTGCTGTATCCTCGACATATTCCCAGGCTTCCTCTTCCGCTAGATAACCCGCGTCATAACTCCAGCGAGCCAGGGCAACAACCCTTGCAAGGTCCCAGCCGAGCAACCCTTGAGTGCCGAATGATTCCTGGTATCTCCGAATGAGACGAATCCGGTTCAACTGTCCATCGTCGATAGTACCATTCTTGTGAACCTGTTCGATAGCATCGCCAGGATGCTGATCGCCTAAGAGCTGGAGGTAACGGTACTTTGCCGTATGTCCCTTTTCCTTAAGCCATGCAATTTGACTAAGCACCTCTTCTTTATTGTTAACCCCCCAGAAATGAGATAGGATGTAAGAGGCTTTTTCTTTCGCCGCCTCAGGATCATCGGGGATAATTGAAAGGGAATCATGGCTGGAACCATTTTGCTCCATAACAATTCCGGGAAGAGCAAGACCAATCTCCCGGAGGACAGCAGGATCCCCTGACAGAGTTACCAACGATTTTTCCCGGAGATCTCCTTGTGTCTGGCATGCTCCCAGGAGAAGGAGAAGAAATAATGCGGAATACCTTCTTAAATATTGTTTCATCGGGCCTCCTGATTCTTTCCCGGTCATCTTATACAGAATTCCCCTCTACCGTCTATTAAAATAATTTCCAATGCCCCGTGTTGCCTGTAAATTAGGTTGTTATATTTACCACCGGGAAGAACGGATTTCCCGCTGTAGATCATTATTTCGACGATTATATCCTTCCTTCGGTAAAATATAAATACTCCAGTTCCAGCACCCTCTACGGTAGTGATCATCTGGCTGCTGCCCTCAAGGACTTCCAGGTGAACGGTCAACGAAATGCCCCATTCCTCCTCCGGGGAAGGTGGAGTAAGGAATACTTTTTCCGGATGGAGTTTATCAGCCTTTCATCGGCTCAGGAGTTCGATATCCAGATGTCCTTTGATAATGATGGTGAGATTACCCTCTTTATATATGATTCCGTAATGAAAAAGAATTTCCGATTAACGGGAAATCTATTCACTTATAAATAGATCTTCCTTTTTCAGCTCAAATCCATAATTTCGGAACCATGCGATTCCTTCTCCAGGATCGGTAGTTATAAGTTCATGGACCGTGAGGTATTGGGCTGACCCGTGATCAACCATTTTTTGGAGTTCGTACTCCTCCAACCTTGAATGAGAGTTAAAAACCAGAACCTCATAGATACCATTATGCTCCTTTGCCCATCCGTAAAGCTGAGTAAGTTCCGTCTCCACCTGAGGAAAAACCGATCCCCATTCCCGGAGGTCCCCGAAAGCCCCCCACTCTTCCTTCTTCACGTCCGCGGCGAGCTCTTTAAACTCCCGGATGAAAGGGATTACCGTATTCACATCCCAGATCCCTTCAGCCTTATACACGATGATTCTGCCAACCCGTTTAATAAGAAAAGATCCATGTCTGGCCATTCTTACCTACCTTCCTGTCCCTCATATAATTAATAATACTCCACGGGTGCCAGGTCAAGGAATTTGGCAGATCAATTTCTTACCTTCGCTCACTGCTTTATTATACGTTCTCTATCACAGAACTGCTGGTTGATCATTACCCTATATTCCGTGTATGAAGTACTCTATGAAATCCCCCTATTCCCCTGAGATCCAGCGGGACCTGATCAATTACCTCATAGGTTTTATTACCCCCGAAAGACATGCGCGGATGCAGGCTGTTCTTGCGAAGAGGACCCGATACCTGACTGTTGTGCTTGAGGATCTATACCAGGCCCACAACGCGAGTGCTGTCCTTCGGAGTTGTGACGGCTTTGGTGTCCAGGATGTCCACATCGTCGAGGGGAGGAATTCTTTCAGGGTCAACGAGGAAATTGCCCTGGGAACAGCCCAATGGCTTACCCTTCACAGGTACAAGGGCCGTCAGAACAACTCCAGAGAAGCTGTAAAAACTTTAAGAAAACAGGGGTACCGGATTGTCGCGACAAGCCC
>JAGLYY010000482.1 GCA_023131935.1 Spirochaetales bacterium
CGCCCTCTTTTTCGGCACCGAAAAGGAGGGGCTTTCAAACTTTCTCCTTGAGGAGGCCGATGAATACCTGAAAATTCCCATGGATGGTTTTGTCGAAAGCTTCAATATCTCTGTATCGGCAGCGATTATTCTCCACCATCTGACCCTCAGACTCCGCTCTTCTGAAATCAATTGGCGGCTGCCAAAGAAAGACACAGATGAGTTGCTGTTCAAGTGGCTGTGTTCCTCACTCAAACGTTCAGAGGACCTGATCGAGCGGTTTTTTGAGATAAAATGAGAAGGATGAAGAAAGTCTACAAGAGTCTACAAGAATTATTGAACAACGGACAAATAGAGCGAAGTAAGAGCCTTTGGCTCGTTCCAGCGGGATTAATGCTCGGGTTAGACTGGATTGAGCATTACTACCGGCTTGAATCAGGCTATTGAATACGAACGGGGAAAACTCAAGAATGTGAAGCGACAGAGGGTAACTATCTCGCCGATTCCCCATTTTGAAGGGCAGAGCATTAAAAAAATACGTGATAAACTGCACTTGTCCCAGAATACTTTTGCCAATGTAATAGGAGTTTCAAAAAAAACAGTAGAAGCTTGGGAAGCGGGAAGTGGAGCGAACCGGTGGGTTGGCTTTTACCAATTGTAAACAGAGAAAAATCCAAAGAATGCGCTAACAAGAGTAAAGCAGAATAAAAACACAACTCCAAACACATGTTTGGTTCTAGCAATCTCTTTCGATTTTTTGATATGTTCTATTTCCCAGGCAAGCAAGCCGAGCTCCGTGACTGTTTCTTTTTTACTGGAGTGTTATAATCCTGTGTATGAGTACCCTGATCAATATTCTCTATTATCTTGATAAACAAATAATCCTTGATGCTGAAAAGGATTATTCACTGGGAAGAGCACCGGAGAACGATATTATCTTCCAGGAGAAAACCGTTTCCCGCCGCCATGCCCGTCTGCGATTTAATGATGGCAAATGGTTCTTGAAGGACCTCGATAGCGCAAATGGAACGAGGATCAACGCTCAAAAAATTGAAGAGATCAGGCTGCAGGATGGCGACCGAATTCAAATCGGTCCTTTTTTATCCGTATACCGTGCCTTTTCAGACGATGAAAAGGAAATGGAAGAGTTTAACGCGCTGCTGAGTGATACCCTCATTCTTGAACATAAAATACAGGATATTTTACAAACAGTTCCGGGCACTCAAGGTAAGGATAAAATCTACGATTTGAAGCATTTTATCAATAGTCTACGAAGCAAAATGGACACCCTCGCGAATATCGACAAGCTGACAGGATTATTCAACAGGAGATATTTCGATCAGCAATTATCATTGGAAATAGAACGGACCCGGCGGTACAAGCAAAATCTCTTTCTGATAATGATTGATATCGACCATTTCAAAAAGTTCAACGATACATACGGACATCAAAAAGGGGATGAGGTCCTCGCCGCGGTAGGCGCGATATTAAAGGAACATACCCGGAAAAGCGATGTTGCTGTCAGGTATGGCGGTGAAGAAATGGCGGTTATCCTCCCTCAGATTACGGACAGCCAGGCCAAAACCGCCGCGGAAAAAATCAGAAGGGAAATCGAAGTACTCTCAAAAGAACGGACCGGTTTAACAGTAACAGCCAGTCTTGGGGTATCATCTTCTGAATGCTCCGGCTTCAATCCTGAGAAACTTATCAGGAACGCTGATTCCGCCCTCTATGAAGCGAAAAAGCAGGGACGAAACCGGGTTTGTATGTATAAAGCAAAGCGGTGAAATTCAGCACTGAGGGTAGTGATACCAGCAGTTCTCATTAT